>CAZRVJ010000006.1:0-12936 GCA_964603535.1 uncultured Candidatus Saccharibacteria bacterium | reverse complement strand
AAGAGAGAAGATAGATTAGTTAAAATATCCGCCCATAGCTCAGTTGGTAGAGCAACTGCCTTTTAAGCAGAGGGTCGTAGGTTCGAGTCCTACTGGGCGGACCCTGTTAAAAATTCAAAAAAGTTTCTGCTTTGCGAATGATTAATTGGTAAATCGCCCGGTGGCTTTTTTTATTAAATAATATTTTGTCGTAATATTAAATAGAGTGAGCCGGGATAATAAATATTATGATGGATAATAATCAATTAAGATCAAAGACGAGAAGTTTATATGCATTGGTCGCTATTATTATAATTGCTATAGTGGCCGGGCTTTTCGCTTATGGCAAATTTAATTTTTTGCCTGATTGGATGAAGAGTCCTTTTCGTTTAGGGCTTGATTTAAGCGGAGGTACAAACTTAGTTTATCAAGTTGATGTGAGTCAGATTCCAGAGTCGGATAGATCTGCTGTAGTGAGTGGCTTACGCGATGTTATTGAAAAAAGAGTAAATTTATTTGGAGTAAGCGAGCCAAGAGTAGAAACAGCTGAGGTCAACGGAAATTACAGATTAATAGTAGAGTTGGCTGGCGTTAAAGATATTAAAGAGGCTATTCAACTTATTGGAGAGACTCCATTTTTGGAATTCAAAGAACAAAGAACACAAGAGGAAACAAATTTAATTTTAGAAAAGCAAAAGGCTAATGATGCTGCTTATTTGACTGTAGATCCTTACTTTGTTTCTGCCGTACCAGCTTTGACTGGACAATATTTAAAATCAGCGCAATTGGTTTTTGACAAAACAACATATGAGCCTTATGTTGGTTTACAGTTTAATGATGAAGGAGCGGCAATTTTTGAAGAATTGACTGGAAAAAATATTAATAAAATTTTAGCTATTTATTTGGACGGACAACCAATTTCTTTGCCGACTGTCGGAAGCGCTATTTCCGGAGGAGAGGCGCAAATTACTGGTAGATTTACCACTGATGAAGCAAAGTTATTAGTGGAAAGGTTAAATGCTGGAGCTTTGCCGGCGCCAATTGCTCTTGTTTCTCAACAATCAATCGGAGCCAGTTTGGGTGAACACTCATTTAACATGAGTATTAAGGCTGGAATTATTGGCTTGGCATTGGTGATTGCTTTTATGCTTGTTTATTATCATGTCTTTGGATTTTTCGCCAGCTTGTCTTTGTTAATTTATACCGCTTTGTCATTAGCAATATTTAAATTGATTCCTGTTACCTTAACTTTGTCTGGTATCGCTGGCTTTATTTTGTCTATCGGTATGGCTGTGGATGCAAATATTTTAATTTTTGAACGATCAAAAGAAGAAAGGAAAAGGGGATTGGATAAATTTCATGCTATTGAAGAAGGATTCAAACGAGCTTGGCCTTCTATCAGAGATTCCAATATTTCTACGATTATCACTTGTTTAGTGCTTTATAACTTCACTACTTCTATTGTTAAGGGGTTTGCTTTAACATTGTTAATTGGTGTCGTTATTAGTATGTTTACAGCGATTACCGTGACTAGGTCGTTTTTAAAAGTTTTTATGACTAAAGAATCATGACTATAAATTTTATAAAAACAAGAAAATACGCTTATATTTTTTCCGGTATTATTATAACTGCTTCCATTGTTGGAGTGTTGTTATTCGGATTAAAACCCGGAATGGATTTCGTGGGAGGCTCTTTGTTGGAGTTGAGTATGGGTGATAGCCAGGCAACTCCCGAGCAGATTAATGAAATATTAAAAAGTTTGGATGTTAATGATGCGATAATTACTACTTCCGGAGAGTCCGGTTTGGCAATTAGAGCTAAAGAAATTAGCGAAGAGAAGCATCAACAAATAATTTCTAAAGTTAAAGAATCCTTTTCTAGTATTGAGGAAAGTCGTTTTGAATCAGTAGGTCCTGCGATTGGGCAAGAATTAAAAAAGAAATCTTTTTCCGGAGTTGTTTTTGTCATTTTGGGCATTGCCTTGTATTTAACTTGGGCTTTCCGCAAAGTTTCCAGACCAATGTCTTCTTGGAAGTACGGAGTAGTTACTATTATGGCCTTGCTTCATGATGTGATTATTCCAATTGGACTTTTTGCTTATCTCGGACATTTTTTGGGATGGGAAGTTGACTCTACCTTTATTACAGCTTTGTTGGTAATTTTAGGATTCTCCGTGCATGATACTATCGTTGTTTTGGATAGAATCAGAGAAAGATTACGAACTCATCCCAATACAGAATTTAAAGAGATTGTTAATCAGAGTATTAATGAAACTTTGGTACGTTCCATTAATACCTCATTAACCTTAGTTATTGTTTTAGTGTCTTTGTTGGTTTTCGGCCCGGTTTCATTGAAGGTTTTTGTAATGACTCTCTTGATTGGTACTGTTTTCGGCACTTATTCTTCCATCTTTGTGGCTAGTCCGCTTTTATTAGATTGGCATAACTTGATGGAGCGTAAAAAAATAAAGAAATAATGTAGTTTTTAAAAGCACAATTTACTTATTAGCAAATTGTGCTTTTTTAATCTTGTTATTTTTGATATAATATAAACATAAGGTCTATTTATTTAAATACAATAAGCATGAAAAAATTTTTGTTTTTTTCAACTCTAATAATTGGCATAGTCGCGATAGTAGGTTTATGGCAAAATCAATCTTTAGCCGTTGGTGTTTCTTGTTCTACTTTTTTAACTCAATATGAATGTAACAATACTACTTATTGTTATTGGGAAGGAGAGGTCTGTGAGGCTAAACCACAGGAATCAACGCCAACTCCTACTCCGGCAATCACTAATAGTATTGTGCAAGCGCCGACTTTCAATGTTAGTTTTAATAATTCTATAATTTCGGGAAGTTTTAATGGTGGAGTGCAAATATCTAATAAAGTTTGTTCTATTTTTTCTTTTACGGGTATAACATATAAAATTGATAACGGTGCTGCAAATTCTCTTCCTCAAAGTTGTTGGACTAAGAAAGCTGCCGGATCGTGTGCTGGTGGTACTCCGAAAAGGCGTGATCCAAATTATAGAGAATATGATTCTAATAATCCTTTCCCAGGAATAACCGAAGGAATCTTGGAAAAGTTTTTGAGTATTTTTAGATCTCCTTATAATTTGTTAGGTAATGTTTCAGAAGATCCTGGAGAAGGTGATGGTGGCGGCGGTGGTTCTGAAACTTATTATTGCCCTCAATGTGATATTAATCAATATCAGTTTAATAGCGGTTGTTCTCTCAATACCGCTAATCTTTCTGCCGGTTCGCATACTTTATATTTAATTTTTGCAACTGATTCTTCAGTAAAACCTTCTTATTCTAAAACATTTAATTTTACTACTAGCGCGACATCTGAATCTGAGTGTTTAACTTCTCAGAATAATTCTAATGGTTCTAATAATGATTGTGTTGCTAAATATGGTATTAGTGGCGGTAAAATTTGTTGCAATAATAATATGTGCTCAAGGTGTTCTGGCGGTGTTCAGTCTCCAATAACAACTCCAACTCCAACTTTAGCACCGACACCATCAGTTTTAGTTTTGGAATTGTCTCAAACCTTTTCCGCTCAAAATTCAACTAAAGCAGGTAAAGAGGGGAATAGAATTACTGCCAGCCCTGGTGATGCTATTAAATTTTCAGTAAGGGTTACGTCTACTGGTAAAAATGAAGTAAAAAATACATTAGTAAAGGCAGCATTGCCTGGTAAAGTTATATTTCAAGATGGTTCCTTAGCTGTTGATGGACAGAGGGTGTCTGGTGATTTTTTTGGCAGAGGATTAGACATCGGGACTTTGGCTGCTGGGCAAGGCAAAACAGTTACTTTTGAGGCTATGGTGGCGACACAAAGCCAATTTACAGCTAATTCCCAAGAAACATTAACTCCATCTGTTGTCACGCAAGGGGTGGGAGTAGCGGCAAAAACAAATTCTGTCAGTTTGACGGTAGGGGCTGGAAAAGTAGTGAGTGAGATGTCTTTGGATTCTAGCGCTCGTAATATTACCAAGAACACTTCATTGACTAAAAATTTGGAGGCTAATCCTGGAGATGTTATAGAATTTCGTTTAGCAACGGTTGCTACTGGAGAGGGCGCAGTTTCTGCAGCAAAGATAGTCAATAGTTTGCCGAGTATTTTTACTTATATTACTGGGAGCACAAAGGTTGATGGCGTGGCTGTGGCTGATGGTGTTACAAACAAAGGTATTAGTTTGGGTAGTTTGGAAAGAAATAATTCACGAGTAGTTACTTTTTCGGCTAAAGTATCCGATTCTTATGATTACTCCATTGGAGAAAATTATTTTCAAAATCTTAGCAGATTATCCGCTTCTAACATTCAGGCTATAACCGATTATTTTGATGTTAAGATAGTGAGAGAGGCAATTTCTGATAGTAAAATGTCAGTAGGCGTGAGATTGCCCACAAGCGCTCAATATTTTTATAGCCGTTCTCTTTCTGTCAGTCCTGGGCAACAGGTAGAATTTGCAGTGAAGATTATGGCTCAAGGAGAGGGTGATTTAAAGAATGTAATTTTAAAGAGTAATTTTCCATCCAAGCTTTCTTATATAAAAGGTTCTACTTCTATAGATGATCAAAAAGTTGATGATGGCATTACTAGTGGTCTTAGTATCGGTAATATCGCGTTAGGTAGTTATAAGATTGTCACTTTTCATGCTATTGTAAGCGGCTCCTCTTTATTTAATTATGGAAATACATCATTAATTGATGAGTTGATTATGACTGCTGATGGCGTTAGCGCGACTGCAAAAGATGTGACGATTAATGTAAATAGATACAAACCACAAGCTAGTCCATCTCCAACATTGGAATTGATGGCTTATAATGAAACACAAGGGCAGGATGCTACTACAGTTTCATCTAAGTCCGGTGATGTCATTTGGTTTGTGATGTTAGCAAAAAATGATTATTCAGCAATTATCAATAATTATGAAATAAAAAATGATATTAGTGACTTATTGAAAGTTGGTTCCGTAATTTCTAATGGGGGAGGCACTTTAGTTAATGGTCAGTTAAGTTACCCCGCCGTGAACATTCCATCAGAAAGCGTTATTAGCAAAGAATTAAAAATAAAAATTAATGAAACAAAATCATGGAATGATGTTTTACAGGTTTCTAATACTTTTGGTAGTACAGCGGTAATCAATTTAGAAAAATCCGTCGTTATTCCTGAGCCTAAAATAGAGGTGATAAAAAGAGTGTTAAATACTACTTGGGCCAATGGTACTGAGACTGCTGTAGAAGCTCGTCCTAATGATCAATTGGAGTTCGTGGTAGAAGTAACAAATACCAGCTCGGTAATGGTGGGCGATGTAAAGGTGGTAGATAATTTGCCGGCTAAACTTACTTATGTAAGCGGAGATGAAAATGCTTCTTATAATAGTTTAACTGGGGAAGTCCTATGGGAATTGGGAGCGTTGGTACCCGGTGAAAAGAAGGAATTGAGGCTTTTGGCTTCGGTGAGCAGCGACGCTTTTATCCCTAGTGAATTTTCTTTAGCGTCTAAGGCCGAGGCTTCTAATGGTATTGATAATATTTCTTTTGATTCTAATTCAGTAAAAGCGGGAATCAGCAGCTTCGTAAATCCTTACACCAATTGGATAAAAATAATTGGGGGAGCGGTTGCCTTGATTTTATTAGTGGTTTTTGGTTATATCCTATATACGAAGTTTATTAAGAAAAGAGATACTAATGAATATCTTCCGATCGGAAAAAATTAAAAAAGTCATTTTACTTACAGGCGACATAATTTGTTTTTATGTCGCTTTGTTACTGATGCTTTGTCTGCGCTTTGGTTGGAATGTATCAGAGGATGTTTTTAATGTTCACTTTCGTCTTTTTTCTCTTGTTTTTTTATTTTGGATTATAGTTTTTTATATCACTCATCTTTATGAGATTGTTTTTATCGGGAGAAAGATGAAATTTTTAAAACCCTTGGCCGAAGCGTCTCTTATTAATTTCTTTTTAGCCATAGTTTTTTTCTACATTTATCCTACCATTACTCCTAAAATCAATTTATTTTTAGTCTCTGTTTTTTCTTTCATCTTCTTGTTTATTTGGCGTTTGGTTTTTAATGGCGCCTTAGGCAAGAGCTCATCTTTGCGTGTCTTAATTTTGGGGAAGGGAAAGGAGGTTAAAGAGGTTTGCGAATATTTAAATAATTCCCCTCAATTAGGCTATAAGGTCGTTTTGGTAATGGACTCTTTTGAGGGGACTAACCAAGATACCTTTATTAATTTAGCAAAAAATGAAAAGATTAATATTATTGTAGTGGATCGCTTATTTAGCCAGAGTGGAGATTTAGAGACAAAAAAGGCTTTGTTTAGGGCATTAGTTTCAAAAGTGGCTTTATTGGACTTAGCAGCTTTTTATGAAATGGCAATTAAAAAAATCCCTCTTTCTGTGATTGATGAGCTGTGGTTCTTTAATAATTTCAATGTAAAGAGAGGTATTTATGAGACTGGTAAAAGATTTTTTGATTTTATGTTGGCTTTGATTTGTCTGATTATTACTTTACCTTTTTGGCCGTTTATTATTTTAGGTATTAAGATTGGTTCTTCGGGTCCTGCTATTTTGAAAATGGAAAGAGTTGGTGAAAATAATAAAGTTTTTAGAATTTATAAATTTAGAACTATGGTTGACCATGCTGATAAGATTGGGCCACATTGGACTGTAAAAAATGATTCTAGAATTACTAGGTTTGGAAAATTTTTACGACAAACACATATTGATGAGATTCCTCAATTCGTTAATATTATTAAAGGTGATATGTCTTTTGTGGGACCTCGTCCGGAAGAAAAAAAATTGGTAGAATTATTTTCTGATTCCATACCTTTTTATCGTATTAGGCATATGGTAAAGCCGGGGATTATTGGTTGGGCAATTTTAAATTATTCTCATGGTTCTTCAGTGGAAGACGCCGTACAAAAAATGCAATATGATTTGTATTATTTGAAAAATCGTTCTTTTTGGTTGGATTTGGGTATAATAACTAGAATTTTCAGAATCCTTTTATTGCATAAAACACATTAAAAAAGGAGAAAAAACAGCTTAAACGCTGTTTTTTATTCGGTTGAAAAAAAATCAAATAGGAGATATAATGGTCTCATGTTACAGTCTAAACTTTTCGGGAAGACTCAAAGAGAATATCCAAAAGATGAAGTCTCTACTAATGCTATGTTCCTAATTAGAGCTGGCTTTATTGATAAACTTTCAGCTGGTGTGTATTCTTATTTACCTTTGGGTTATCGTGTTTTTAGAAAAATAGAAAATATTATTAGAGAGGAAATAAATGCTATTGGCGGGCAAGAATTGTTTTTGCCAGCTTTGATGCCTCGTGAATTGTGGGAAAAGACGGGTAGATGGGAAGGATTTGGTCCGGCTATGTTTAGGTTAAAAGATCACAGTGAAAAAGATTTTTTGCTTGGCCCTACTCATGAAGAACCAATTACAGAATTAGCTAGAAAAAATATTCAGACTTATAAAGATTTGCCTATGGCAGTTTATCAAATTCAAAATAAATTTCGCGATGAGCCCAGGGCTAAGGCTGGTTTGATGCGTGGAAAAGAATTTATAATGAAAGATTTATATAGTTTTCATGCGGACGAACAAAGCTTGGATATGTATTATGAAGAGGCAATGAAGACATATGTCCGAATTTTTAATCGTTGTGGATTAAAATCTTTTGCTGTAGAAGCGTCAGGAGGGAGTTTTACTAATAAATATTCCCATGAGTTTATGGTTAAGAGTCCTGCTGGAGAAGATATCACGATTTTATGTGAATTATGTGGTTGGGCGCAAAATAAAGAAATTGCCGAGACGGCAGCTAAAAAGCCTTGCCCGAAATGTGGAGGAATTTTAAAGGAAGAGAAGACAGTAGAAGCCGGTAATATTTTTAAGCTGGGTACAAAATTCAGCGAGGCTTTGGGCGCTTATTTTACTGATGCTTTGGGTCAGAGAAAGCCGATTATTATGGGTTGTTATGGTATTGGCTTGAGTCGCTTAATGGGTACGGTGGTAGAGATTTTTCATGATGAAAGAGGTATGATTTGGCCAGAATCCATTGCTCCTTATCAAATTCATTTGATAAGAATTGATCATGCCGATGAAAAAAAGAGTAAAAAAATAAAATTAGCAGCTGATAAACTTTATAATGAATTATTAAAGAAAGGGATTGAAGTTTTGTATGATGATAGAAATGATTGCTCAGCTGGAGAAAAATTTGCTGATAGTGATTTGATTGGTATTCCTACACGCATTGTTTTAAGTGATAAAACTTTGGCTAAAAAAGAAGTAGAGCTAAAACGTCGGGGTTCTAGTGATTTGCAATTTGTTAAAATAAAAGAAGTTGCTAAGTTTTTCAAAAAATAATAAATATGTTTAACAAAATACTTTCATCTTTATCAATTGGTTTGGGGGTTGATCTCGGTACTTCCAATACTTTAGTTTATGTAAAAAATAGAGGCATTGTAGTTAATGAGCCGTCAGTAGTGGCAATCAATCAAAAAACTGGTGATGTTTTGGCGGTAGGTAGGGAGGCTCAAGACATGGTTGGGCGTACGCCTTCTCACATTATTGCTGCTCAGCCAATTATTAATGGTGTTATCTCTGACTTTGAATTGACTGAGGAAATGTTAAAATATTTTTTCAGAAAATTTAAAAATTCTCCTTTGGGAGTTTTACCTTATCGTCCGACTGTAGTGGTTGTTGTCCCATGCGGAATTACTGAGGTAGAGAGGAGAGCGGTAGAAGATGCGGCTTATAATGCTGGCGCTGGTCAGGTCTATTTAGTGGAAGAACCGGTGGCTGCTGCTATTGGCGCGCGTTTGCCGATTTTTGAACCATCTGGGAATATTATTGTTGATGTAGGTGGTGGAACTAGTGAAGTGGCTGTAATTTCTTTAGCGGGGATTGTAAAATACAAAAGTCTGAAAATAGCTGGTCAAAAATTTAATGACGATATTATTAAATATGTTCGCGATGAGCATCATTTGTTAATCGGTGATCCTACTGCGGAACAAGCTAAATTAGAAATTGGTTCTGCTAAACCTTTGGTAGGGGAGAAAATGGAAACGACTATTCGTGGTCGTGATTTGTCTTCTGGTTTGCCTAAGGAAGTGGTACTAACCAATCAAGAAATCGCTAAAGCATTAGATCGTTCATTGAAAATTTTGGTTGAGGCTATTCGTTCTACCATTGAAGAAACTCCTCCAGAATTGGTAGCAGATATTTATTTAAAGAATATTTGGCTTACGGGTGGTAGCGGATTATTGAGAGGATTGGATAAATTAATTGAAGCTTATTGTGAAATTCCAGTGCGTTTAGTAGATGATCCATTAACCGCGGAAGTTCGTGGAACCGGTATTATCTTAGAAGATTTAGAAAAGTATAAAAACCTTTTGATTCATGAGGAAAAGTCCCGTTAAAAAAATAATATTTTGGGGCTTAGCCGCAATTGTTGGATATTTTTCGTTTTCTGCTTTTGTAAATATTAGTTCGGCTGCTCAAAATAATATAGTTACTGATTTATTTAACCCATTCCGAGGATATATTTTAAAAGCTACTGATAATGTTGCTGATTTTTTTTCCGGTATTTTTTCTTATCGAGCGATTAAAGAAACGAACGAACAATTGGTTTTTCAAAATCGTAGTTTAAAATCTTTGCTTAATAGTTTTGTAGAGTTAAAAAATGAGAATGAAACATTGCGTGAAGCTCTTAACCTTGCTGATAAACAAAAATTATCTTTTATTTTGGCTGATGTGATTAGCCGTTCTCCCTTGAATTTTTCTCAAAGTTTCACGATTAATAAGGGAAGCGCGGATAAAATAGTGGCTGGGCAGGCGGTAATTTGGGGCGGACAAGTCTTAGTAGGGGAAATTAAAGATGTTGCTGATAATTCGGCGGTTGTTAGAAGTGTTAATGATAATGAATTTAGAACCTCGGTTTTTGTAGGAGAGAAAAGGATTGAGGCCATGTTTAAGGGTCAGGGATTGGAACCTGCTCAATTAGATTTGGTTTCCATCAAAGAAGAGATTAAGGTTGGTGATAGAATTATTACTTCCGGATTAGATAAAAAAATAAGCAGAGGGCTTTATATTGGTGAGGTAAAAGACGTAAAGAAAGTAGAAGGAAAAGTTTTCCAGACAATAACGATAGAGCCGGCTTTTGATTGGGGGCAATTAGAACAAGTTCTTATTATTAAGTAAAAAGGTTTGCGAATCGTTTTAAAATATAGGACAAGGGGTGATTATAAATCATTCTGGATCTTATTTGATAAGGTGAGGACATTTCTTCAAATAATTTTTATAATATTTTTGGCTATTTTGCAGGTTTCTATCGCGCCTCATATTTCTATTTTTGGAGTAAAGCCAAACATTATTTTAGCGGGATTGCCCGCGCTTTTTTATTTGGGTAGTTTTTGGGATGTGGCAGCCGCCGTGATAGTGGGAGGGGTTTTTTATGATTTGAGTGATTTCTACTTCGGGATACATTTATTGCCCTTATTGGCCTCTTTTTTGTTATTATGGTTTCTAAGCAAAAAATATATTTCTAATAACCATTTTTTTATTCTTGGTGTTTTAGGAACTATTATATTTAATTTTTTATATTTGAGTTTTGGATATATTTTAGGAACAGATAGTTTTTTTGATTATTTTTTAAGCTGGAGGCATTTGATAGAAATATTATTTAATGGCTCTTTGGCGGCACTTTTTGGTGTAATGGCACCTTTTTTTAGGAGTAAAAAATTATGAAATTCAATTTTCGTCGTTATAAAAAAATAAAAAGAAAATCAAATTTCTTAGAACCAGAAGAGATTCTTTTCAATAAAGAAGCTCTTTCGCGTTTAGCTCCAGAAGAAAGCATTCAGAAGTTGGAAGTAGATGTAGGAAAGTGGGGGCTAAAGTTAATTTCTTATGCTGGGGTTTTCCTTTTTTTGGGGAGCATCTTTTTTATTTTTTATTTTAATGTTATAAAATCTGATTATTTTAAAGCCTCGGCTGAAAAAAATTCATTAAAATACATTTCTGTGCCAGCGGAAAGGGGTCTTATTTATGATCGTTTTAATAGTCCTTTGCTTTATAATAAGCCAGTTTTTGATTTGGTTTTTTTCCCTAATTATTTGCCAGTAGAAGAAGAAAAAAGAAATCAATTGTTTGCTAAAATAGAAGCAGAAATAAAATATCCGGCGGAAGAAATTAAAGATATAATCAAAAAACAGCCAGGAGCATTTTTAAAAAGTTTTGTATTGAAATCGGATTTGAGCAATCAAGAAGTAATTGGTTTAGAAAGCGCTTTTGTGGGATATCCTGCTATTCAAGTGATTAGGCAAGATGTTCGCGAATATGATTCTCCATTGGCCTTTAGTCATTTACTTGGATACCTAGGAAGAGTTACTGCTGAAGATTTGGAGAAAGACCCTGAATTGTTGGACTTTGAAAGAATCGGTAGGTCCGGATTAGAATCTTTTTATGAAAATGAATTACGCGGTGAGCCGGGGCAAATCACGGTTTTGAGAGATGCTACTATGCAGATCCTTGGCCAAAGTGTTGGTGCCGATCCAGTGGCTGGTAGCAATCTTTATTTATCTATAGATAAAGAGTTTCAAGAATATCTTTATAATCGTTTAAAACAGCAGGTTAATTCTTTGGGAGGGGAACGAGGAGCAGTGGCTATAGTTATGAATACTCAAACTGGAGAAGTGTTATCTTTGGTGAGTTATCCCGGCTTTGATAATAATTCTTTTAGCGTCGGCATTAGTCAAACAGAATATTCGGCATTAATAAATTCTAAGAGTCAGCCTTTGTTTAATAGGGCGATTGCTGGCGCTTATAACCCAGGATCTACCATCAAGCCAATTATGGCATCTGCTGGGTTGGAGGAAAATTTAATTAATCCCGATAAAAAAATTGAAACCCATGGTTTTATTTCTATTCCTAATCCTTATAATCCAAGCAATCCTTCTATTTTCCCGGATTGGAAAAATCATGGTTATGTAAATATGTATGATGCTATCGCTTGTTCTAGTAATGTTTATTTTTATATTTTAGGAGGCGGTTTGGGTGATGTTGAAGGATTGGGTATTGATAGGATCGCTAAGTATTTGCAAAAATTCGGCTTTGATAAGCTTACGGGGTTGGATATTGTTGGGGAACAAACTGGTTTTGTTCCTACACCTGAAAATAAAAAAGATGATATTTGGCGTATTGGTGATACATATCATGCTAGTATTGGACAGGGAGATGTTTTGGCTACTCCCATTAGGCTCTTAACAGATTTGAATTCAATCGTAAATGGTGGTTGTGTTTTGAAGCCATACTTTGTAAAAAAAATAACAGATAGTCAGGGCAATGTTAAAAGTGAGACAAAGTCTGAATGTTTAACGGAAAATATTATAAAAAAAGAGAATTTGGAATTAGTAAGAAAAGCTATGATAAAGACCGTGGAGAGTTCAATCGGTTCTGGTAAAAGTCTTGATGATTTGCCTTTCACTTCTGGCGGTAAGAGTGGTACGGCGCAAACAGCTGGTAATAAGAAATTAAATGCTTTGTTCTTTGCATTTGCCCCAGCGGAAAATCCAAAAATTTCCATGTTGGTATTAATTGAAAATGTGAAAGATGGGGCATTAAATGCCATTCCAGTGGCAAAAGACGCTTTATTGTGGTATTATCAAAATAGAGGGTTGTAGATAATAAATTTATGAAAAAATATTTAACTAAAGAAAAGAAGAGGCAATTAGAGCAAGAATTAGAAGAGTCCAAGACTTCTAAACGCTTTGAAATTGGTGAAAGATTAAAGAGAGCCAAGGATATGGGCGATTTGTCGGAAAATGCGGATTATACTGATGCTAAAGATGCGCAATTGGTCAATGAGAAACGCATTTTAGAATTAGAGGACATTCTCCATTCAGCCGAAGTGATTGAAGAGTCTAATGATTTTTCTATTGGCAGAG
>CAZRVJ010000005.1:0-16844 GCA_964603535.1 uncultured Candidatus Saccharibacteria bacterium | reverse complement strand
GAAGAAATGCCGGGATTAAAAGTTTTAAATCAATGAATAATAAAATTTGGAAAACAAAAGAATCGGCTTCAATAGATTTTTTAAATAGTTTGGAGCAATATCCTCGGGCGATTTTACAAATCTTTTGGAATAGAGGAATGACAGATGCGCAAAAAATAAATGCGTTTTTAAACCCTTCTATGAAGGATCTTTATGATCCCTTTTTAATGAAGAATATGAGGGAGGGGGCTGGCAGAATAGTGCAAGCTATCAAAAATAATGAAAAATTGGCTGTTTATGGCGATTATGATACCGATGGTATTTGTTCTTGCGCTATTTTAGTTAAGGCTTTTGAAAGATTTGGTTTTGAAAATTATGACATTTTTATTCCGAATCGTTTTAAAGGAGGATATGGTTTGACCAATGACCGTGTTAAGCAAATCGCTGATTTGGGAGTGAAATTATTAATTACCTTTGACTGTGGTATTACTGATGTTGATGAAGTGGATCTAGCTAAGAGTTTGGGTATGGAGGTTTTAATCTTTGATCATCATTTGCCTCACGAAAAAACACCGGCGGCATTAATCGTTGATGCTCATCAAGTAGGAGATGAATACCCATTTAAATATTTGGCTGCTACTGGACTGGCTTATAAAACAGTTCAGGCCGTGGCTGATTTATTGGAATTTCAATTTAAACCGAGCTTGGAAAGGCAAGTTTTGGAATTAGTGGCTATTGCTACTATTGCTGATCAAGTTCCGATGATAGATGAAAATAGGGTGTTGGTAAAATTTGGTTTGGAGCAATTACGAGAAACTAGCAATATAGGATTAAAGGCGCTTCTTAGGGTAGCTGGTATTTCCGATGTGAAGAAGTATGATTCTTATCATGGCGGGTTTGTTATTGCTCCGCGCTTGAATGCGGTTGGTCGTGTGCGTCATAAAACGCCTGAGGGAAGATATGACAGCACTGATTACAGTTTTGAATTATTAACAACTGATAATGAAAATGAAGCTCAAATGTGGGCTGAAAAAATTAATGAATTAAATACGGAGAGAATGCGTCAGGGGCAAAAAATTTATGCGGAGATTCAAGAAAAAATAAAAAGCCAAGGAGGTCCGGAAAAAATAATTTTTATGGGCGGCACTAATTGGTCTAATGGTATTGTGGGAATTATTGCTGGTAAATTAAAAGATGAATGGCATAGGCCGGTTTTGCTTTATTCACAGGATGAAAATATAAGCATTGGTTCTGGTCGCTCTATCCCTAATTGCAACTTAGTAGAGCTCTTGGATAAAGGAAAGGATTTATTGGTGGAAGCCGGTGGCCATAAGTTGTCGGCTGGATTCACCATTAAAAATGAGAACATTGATAAGTTTCATGAATTTTTGAGAGCAGAAGCTACTAAATTGAATGATGAAGACCTAACTCCAGTATTAGATATTGATGCTGTCTTGGAGCCGGAAGACATTTCTCCGAGCTTCTGGGCGCTCTATCGCAGGTTAGAGCCATTTGGTAAGGATAACTTAGAGCCAGTGTTTCTTATGAAGGGTTTGAATATATTTTCTTTGAGGACTGTGGGTAATGGTTCTAAACATATAAAAATGATAGTGGAGAAAAATAAAAAATCATTTGATGTTATTAGCTTTAATAGCGCGGAAAGACTTTCCTTTTTACAAAAGGGGATGAAAATTGATTTAGTCTTTACTCTTAAAGAGAATGAGTGGCAAGGAAGGACATATTTGGATTTAGAGTTGGTAGATGTTCGTTCAAGTGTTTAAAATAATATGACAAAAGAAATTTCTAACAAAATAATAGTTCATACTGATGGAGGTAGTCGTGGTAATCCTGGCCCTTCTGCAATAGGAGTAATAATTGAGGGGATAGGGAATGAAAGAAAAGAGTACTCTGAATATATTGGAGAAGCGACTAATAATGTTGCTGAATATAAAGCCGTGGTTCTTGCTTTAAAGAAAACCAGACAATTGGCGGGCCGTGATGCTTTGGAAAATACTCCCGTGGAAATATATATGGATTCAGAATTGATTTGTAGACAATTAAGGGGAGAGTATAAGGTTGAAGTAAAGGATTTACAAGTTTTATTTATGGAAGTATGGAATTTAAAATTTGACTTTCCACATCTTAGTTTTCATGAAGTGCCTAGAGAAGAGAATGCCTTGGCGGATAGAATGGTGAACGCTTGCTTAGATGAGCAGACTTCAAAATTATTTTAAGAAGGATTTTTTTATGTATTTTAATGAATTTTTTGAAAAATTTATTAAAATATAGTAAATTAATAAAAAGGTCGAATTTTTGTAAAAAAATATATGGAACAATTAAATCAAAATAAAGATATGTCTGAACAATCAAAGATTAGTATTAATGTATTATTCCCAATTATCATTGGTTTAAGCTTAATTTTAAGCGCTGTAGTTGTTGGTTTTGTAATTTATAGAACCAAAGCTATGGACAACACTTTACAGGTAACTGGTTCTGCTAAAAAAGTAGTAACATCAGATGCGGTAAAGTGGAATGGTGAATTTGCGAGAGCAGTCACTACTGATAATTTGAAGGCTGGATATGCGCAAATGGCTAGCGATTTAGAAAAAGTTAAAGCTTTTTTAAAGAGCGAGGGGGTTGAAGATAGGGATGTTAATATTTCTCCAGTTTATATGTACGAGCAATATGATTATAAATCTGATAGCAATGCTCAAAAGAAATATAATCTAACTCAAACATTACAAGTACAATCCAATGCTGTGGAAAAAATAACCAGCTTGGCAAAAAATGTTCAAAAATTAATTGATTCAGGAGTAATATTTTCTACTCGTTCTTTAGAGTATTATTATACTCAATTGCCTGAGGCAAGGATTGAATTATTATCTGAGGCAGTAAAAGACGCTCAAAATCGCGCCGGAAAAATCGCTCAAAGCAGCGGTAATGAGGTGGGATCATTAAAGTCAGCCAGTGTTGGAGTAGTGCAGGTTTTGCCGGTTAATTCCACTGAAATTTCCGACTACGGAACCTATGATACTTCTAGCATTGAAAAAGAAGTAATGATTACAGTAAGAGCGACATTTAGAACTAATTAATTATGAGTGGTTTTATTGTTGGCATTGATGAAGTAGGACGGGGCGCCATAGCTGGTCCTCTGGTTATTGGCGCCGCTGTCGGATTATCCGATGCCAACAATAGAATTTTTTTGAAAGGAATTAGGGATTCTAAAAAATTAACACCACAGAAAAGAGAGGAGTGGTTTTTGAAATTTAAAAAAAGCGAGATAAAATTTTATGTCTCAAAAATTTCCAATAAGTTGATAGACAAAAATGGAATGGCTTGGGCTTTAAAATTTGGCGTGGCCGATGTTTTGAAAAAAGCAAAAATAATGCCAGAGATGGTTTATCTTGATGGGGGATTGCGCGCTCCAGAAAAATATAGACAGAAAACCATTATTGGTGGTGATGATAAAATAGCGATGATTAGCGCGGCTTCTGTTTATGCTAAGGTCTATCGTGATCATTTGATGGTTGAGATGAATAAGCAATACCCTTATAATTTTAATACCCATAAAGGATATGGAACGAGAGGGCATTTTGAGAGAATTGGAGAAAAAGGGGTTTCTCCGGTTCATCGTAAAACTTTCTTGAAAAATTTATCAAAATATAGTAAATTAATAAAATAAAGAAAAATACGGTTTGTTCTGATGGGGATTTAGATTTTGCGGGTATCGTATATCGGTATTACCACAGCTTTCCAAGCTGTTGAGAGGGGTTCGACTCCCCTTACCCGCTCCAATGCAAAATTATTGACTTTCGCATTATTTTCGTTTAATATTCATATTATATGAAATTAGCAGTAATTGAGACCGGTGGAAAGCAATATTTGGTTTCCGAAGGCAAAAAAATTAAAATAGAAAAGATAGAAGGGGAAGAGGGCGCCAAAATAAAATTTGATCGCGTTCTTTTAATAGGTGATGAAAACAAGGTTGAGATTGGTGATCCTTATTTAAAGGGAAAGCATATAGAAGCAGAATTGGCAAAGACTGGACGTACTAGAAAAGTAGTTGTTTTTCACTATCATTCCAAGACTCGCTATCGCAAGAAAAATACTCATCGCCAGTATTTTACTGAAGCAAAGGTAACTAAGATTTAAAAGAAAAACCCGCTGTTAACAGCGGGTTTTTTAGTATTATTTTGTATTGTAGCAATTGATTTATTTTCTATTGCTGAAGGCTCCGGAAATAGTTTCTTCGTCGGCAAATTCTAGCTCTCCGCCAGTAGGGATTCCTCTGCCTAGGCGGGTTATTTTTTTGCTTAAGTCTTTGAGTCGTCTTTCCAAATACATAGCCGTTAAATCTCCTTCGGTGGTGGGATTAACAGCAATAATTATCTCCTCGGCTTTTTCTCCTGGCATATTTTTGATGCGCTCTTCTAGCACATTCATATTTAAAGCATCATATGATCTTTGGTCTGATGGGTCAATTAATCTTCCTAAAATATGATAAGTGCCAATAAAATTTTTAGTTTTTTCTATGGAGAAAGCATCAATTTCTTTCTCTACTAAACAAATTATTGTTTGATTGCGTTTTTGATCCGAGCAAATAGGGCAGAGGTTATTGCCATTTTTTTCAAACGGCAAGAAACATTGGCTACAAATTTTTAAATCATTAGCAATGGTTTCAATGGCGGAGTTAATATTTTTGCTCAAATCATTTTTTCTAGCCAAATAAAAGGCTAGGCGAGTGGCTTGTCGCTGCCCGATAGAGGGTAGTTTGGAAAAAATTTCCACGAATTTTTTTATAGGATTAGGAAAAGAATTCATTTTTTTATGACGCGCATTTAAAAGGCCGCTGCCGCGTTGGCTTCTTCTTCGTTATTGTAATCTTCAAAACTTTTATCTATATCCCTGAAGCTTACTAAGTTTGGAATGAATTTGAGATCAACCTCTCCGATGGGGCCGTTGCGGTGTTTGGCTACAATGATTTTGGCTGTATTTTTTTCTTCTTCGGTAAGATCTTCATCTATCTTATCGCGGTCTTTGCGATAAATAAACATTACCACATCAGCGTCTTGTTCAATAGAGCCGGATTCACGCAAGTCGGAAAGTTTTGGCACTTTGTGATCACGTTGCTCTACAGCGCGAGAAAGCTGAGAGAGGGCGATAATCGGCACATTTAGTTCACGAGCTAAAGCTTTTAATCCTCTGGATATTTCAGTGATTTGTTGCACCATATTAAAGGCTTTGTTGTCTCTTGGGGTAATTAATTGGAGGTAATCAATGATAATTAAATCTAGTCCACGATCGGCTTGGAGACGGCGCGCCATGGTTCTTAAACGCATAATATTGGAGGTGGCAGCATCATCAATGTAAATTGGGGCTCTAGAAAGCCTATCCAATGCTTGATGTAAGTATTCAAAGTCTTGTTCTTCTTCTTTGAGGTTGCCAGTTCTAATTTTCCATAGATCAATTCCAGACTCGGCGCTAATAAGACGATCTACTAATTGTTCTCTAGACATTTCTAAACTGAAGATGCCAACAGAAGCTTTCTCTTTCATGGCAGCATGAAGGGCGATGTTTAAGGCAAGAGAAGTTTTACCTAATGATGGGCGAGCGGCTAAAATCAGTAAATCGGATTTTTGCATACCGGATAACATATGGTCTAATTGTTTGTAGCCGGTTCCTATGCCGCGCAATGGTTTCTCTCCTCTGTGTAATTTTTCTATTTTATCAAAGGCTCCGGTTAAATCTTCTTTGATGTCTTTAAATTGTTGTCCGGAGATAGATTTTTGAGTAACGCCAAAAATTTTTTGTTCTACTTCATCAAGTAAATCATCAACATCTCTATCTTCTTGAAATCCTAATTCGGAAATATCATAAGCTGCTCCGATTAAATCTCGTAGAAGCTTTTTTTGTTGAACAATCTTAGCATAAGAAACGATGCTGGAAGCGGTAGGGACCATATTGGTGAGGGATGTCAGATAAGATATTCCCCCGATGTCTTGTAAAAATCCTTTATCTTTTAGACGATTGGGTAGGCTTAAAATATCAATCGGTTCGTGGCGTTGATATAATTCTATCATTGTTTCGTAGATTTTTTGGTGGGCGGGTTTATAAAAATCAGTTGATTGTAAAAAATCCGCTATCTTAATGACTGCGTCTTTATCAATCATTAAACTGCCGAGAACGGATTGCTCGGCTTCAATGTTTTGCGGCGGTAATTTATTAATTTGATTTTTTGTTTCTGCCATATAAAAAAATGAAACTTAATATCTTAAGTTTCATTTTACACCTAAAATCAATAAAAAAGAATAAACAACTCATCAACAATTTATCCCCATGAGCCATTTTTGAATGGATTCCGAGGCTTCTTCAACAAGATTGTTGATAATTTTGATTTCATTGGGGCCAAATTTTTTGAGAACGAAATCCTCTGATTTTTGTCTGGAACCGGCTGTTTTAGGCCTAATGCCAATGCGTAAGCGCCAAAAATCATCACTTTTAAGATGATCCATGATAGATTCTACACCTTTATGGCCCGCTGAACCTCGTTTAAAATGCATCTTATATTCACCAATAAATAAATCGGCATCGTCATGAAGAACTAGAATATTATTCGGTTTAATATTCATCTGTTTGGCTATTTTTGCCACGGCATTGCCGGATTCATTCATAAATGTCTGGGGGAAGGCAATAATCAAATCGTCATTTTTGGAAATAATAGCTTCTAGTTTTTTGTTGTTTTCTAAATCGTTAAAATTCTGGTTTTTGAACCAGCTTTCTAAAATCATGACTCCGGCATTGTGTCGAGTGTTTTTGAATTTTGAACCTGGATTACCTAAGGCAACGATTAGTTTCATATTTATCTGATTTCCGCGCTTACTTTATCTTTTAGGGCGGAAATTATTTTTTCTAAAGATTTTCCAACTTCTTCATTAGTGAGTGTATTTGTTTCGGATTGAAAGATTAAATGAAAGCTTAAGCTTTTTTTGGCATTGCCCAAATTTTCTCCTTCATAGATATCAAATAAATCAACATCTCTTAAGATTTGATTTTCCGCATCATTGATGATGCTTAATATTTTGGCTACGCTTGTTTCATTGCCTACCACCATGGAGATATCTCTGATGACGGCCGGGAATTTTGATAGTGGTTCATATTCTAATTCTTCGTTGATGGATTTTATAATTTTTTCAAAATCCATTTCAAAGATAACGGTTACAAAGCCGTCAGTATATTTTTGAGATAATTCTGGGGAAATTTCCCCGATAATTCCCAATGATTCGTTGCCAATTTTTATTTCGGCTGCGCGTCCTTTAATTAACCAAAGGTCGCTATCCCAGTTATGGAATTCAATATCCCAAACGCCAAAAGATTGAAAGAGCTTTTCTAGAATGCCTTTGAGCTCTAGAAAAGGGTTGTCTTTCTTATTTTTCCTGGCAATAAGTCCAGATAAGCGCCATTCTTCGTAAGGATGAACGGGAGCGCTCTGGAAGGTTTTTCCGATTTCAAATATTTTTATTTCATCAAAAAATCTTAAATTAGATGAAGTATTTTTTAAGAGATTGGTAATGAGAGTAGGGCGGAGGAAAGCATATTCTGAACTGATGGGATTTTTTAGAGCAACAGCCCCATCTTTTTTGATGTAAAAATTCTCCAAATCTTTTTCGGATACAAATGAATAATTATAAACTTCATTTACGCTTAAAGAAGTTAATATTTTTCTAATTTTTCTTTTCCAAATAACATTGTCATTTTTTTCCGGAGGAATCATGATACCTTGAGGAGGGATAGCCGGTATTTTGTTATAATCGTAAATTCTGAGGATTTCTTCGGCTAAATCTCCAAACATTTCTATGTCTAATCTCCAAGCTGGAGCTTCAATAAAAATTGCTTCTTTATTCTTCTTTAATATTTTGAAGTGTAAGCGTTGAAATATTTTTTGAATTTCTGCGGTAGGAATGGTAAATCCGGCGAATGTTTGAAATTGTTTTAGATTAAATCCTAAGATTTTTTTGCTCGGTTTTTGAGGGCAAGCGTCAACAATGCCGCTAAGGATTTCTCCTTCGCCAATTTGTTGAATCAATTGCGCTAGGCGATTGATTGCGTATTTAGTTAAATCTAAGCTAATTCCTTTTTCAAATCTTATAGAAGCATCAGTGATGAGGTCAATGGTTTTTGATGATTGACGAATGACAGCAGGGTCAAAGTTGGCGCTTTCTAAGACGATGGTTTTAGTGGAATCGCTGATGCCGGTAGAAACTCCTCCTTTAATGCCAGCAATGGCTGATATCTTTTCAGAGTCTGCAATCAATAAAACATCTGGCGTTAATTCCATTATTTTATGATCTAGCGTTTCCATCTTTTCTTTATTTTTGGCTCGGCGGACAATGATAGTTTTGTTTTTGGCAATATTGTCATAATCAAAACAATGCAATGGTTGACCGGTTTCTAGCATTACATAATTTGAGGCGTCAACGATATTATTAATAGATTGCATTCCACAAGTTTCTAATCTTTCTCTGATTAATTTGGGGGATGGTTTAATTTGAATGTTTTTAATAATGCGAGAGCAATATCTTAAGCAATCGTTTTTATTTTCCAGCTTTATTTTAATAAGTTGATTAGTTTTTTTCTTGGATTCTTTAAATTTTATTTTTGGCTCTTTGAATTTTAAATTCAATAAGGCGCAAATTTCTTTGGCCAAACCAATGTGTCCACTGCAATCGGGGAATCTATCGGGAGATATTTTTATATTAAGCGCATAATCATTTTCTAATTTGATGATTTCTTCAACTTCAAAACTTTTGCGTGTTAAAATATCAGCCACGATTTCCGGCTTGGGGAGATTATTTATATATTCTTTTAACCAGTTGTAAGAGAAACGCATATTTAGAATTGTTTAATAAATCTTAAGTCGCCGGAGTTAAAGAGGCGAATGTCTGGAATGTTGTATTTAATCATGGCCATTCTTTCAAGACCGAAACCAAAAGCGAATCCGTGAACATATTTAGGATTGTATCCTACAGCTTTGAATACTTCTGGATGAACCATGCCAGCTCCGGCAACCTCCAACCATCCTGTGTTTTTGCATAGAGCACAACCTTTTTGATCACAACGTGGGCAAGAGATGTCTACTTCTAGACCCGGCTCTACGAAGGGGAAATAGCTGGGAATAATACGAACTTTTAGATCTTTTTTATTGAAAAATCTTTTGAAAAAAGCGGAAATAACGAATTTAAAATTAGCCAAAGATGTATCTTTGTCTATCATTAATCCTTCAAATTGATAAAATTGAAAATCATGAGAAGCATCACTAGCTTCATAGCGAAAACATTTGCCGGGACAAATCATTCTGATTGGTAGTTGATGATTTTCCATGTAATGAATTTGCACAGGGGAGGTATGGGTGCGTAATAATAATTTTTGATTTTCTATTTGTTGGGCGGAATTTTTAGTATTGGATTTCAACCAAAAAGTATCCCACATATCTCTGGCAGGATGATTGGCGGGAATGTTTAAAGCGTCAAAGTTGTAAAATTCTGTTTCTATTTCCGGACCTTCGGCAATAGTGAAGCCCATGGAAGAAAAAATATCTTCAATTTGTTCTTGAATCTTGGAAATAGGATGAATGTGCCCGATTTCTTTTTTCTTGCCGGGGATGGAGATGTCTATCGGTTTGTATTCAATATTTCTTGCAAGAGTATTCTTTCTTTCGGTAAAAATCTCTTCTAATTTTTGACGCAAGGCGTTGGCTTCGGATCCAATTTTTCTTTTTTCTTCTATCGCCAAATCTTTGAGAGATTTTAAGACGTCGGTTAAGTATCCGTTGCGGCCTAAATACTTGATTTTTAATTGATCTAATTCAATCAAGTTTTCAGCCTTGGCAATCTCTTCTTTGGCGATTTTTTTTATTTCTTCAATAGTCATTAATTTGTATTTACCCCGCTAATAATTTATAAGGGTGGCTACAGGTGGAATCGGACCACCGACCTAAGCGTTACTTGCCCGCCCATCTTTTTTTTGTGCCGATAGGTGGAATCGAACCACCGACCTAAGCGTTATGAATGCTTCGCTCTAACCACTGAGCTATATCGGCATGAAAGATGGTCGGGTGAAAATGCTTCGCTCTAACCACTGAGCTATGTAGCCAAAGCATTTAGTGAGATAAACTTATTGATTGTTTATCTTGGCTTATTATGCATTGATTTTAGCAAATATTTGGGAATATTTCAATGACTCCCAATGTAGCGCGGTAAAGCGTTAAAAATAGTTTTTTTGTTGAAAATAAAAATTGTTTATGTTAGAATGATTTTCAGCGGGGTAGAGAAGTAGTATCTCGCAAGGCTCATAACCTTGAGGCCTAGGTGCAATTCCTAGCCCCGCGACATTTCGGCTTATGCCGAATTTATTAAATTATATTAAAAAGTTATATGCAGTCGTGGTGTAGCCCGGTTAACACGCCTCCCTGTCACGGAGGAGACCGCCGGTTCAAATCCGGTCGACTGCGCAACTAGAGAATAAAAAAGCGGCCGTTTACACGGCCGCTTTGTTGTTACGATAAAAGAATTATTTTCTTTAAGATTTCTTTTTTTTCTTCGCTTTCATTCGGAACATTATAATATATCGCTTGATAATCGGCGGCAGTAGAGCACAAAGACTTCCACTTTTTGAAAATTTCTTTCTGTTCCTCGCTTCCACTCGGAGCATTGTCAAATGCTTCTTGAGCTCCGGTGACAGTAGAAATTTTTTCTATTTCTTTTGCAGAAAGCTCTTTCCATCTTTTCCAAGCCTCTTTTCTTTCTTCGCTCCCACTCGGGGCATTATAGTATGCCGCTCTAGCTTCGGCTAGAGGGTGAATGCGAATAACCAATTCTTTCTTGATTTTAAAGGTCTGACAAATCTTTTCAATGGGCAATCCCGTCTTTTTAGCCGCGATTAAGGCTTCTTCAAAATTTTCTGGTAGTTTCATTTTGATGCCTCCTTTTTTGCGGATTTTATAGAACTATCATCATATTAGATTTTCCCTATATTTTGTCAATGCTATATTAGATAGTTTTGACATAGTTTATGGGGCCACGTGCTATTTGGGAAATAAAAAAGCCTTCTTTGAGATAAAGAAGGCTTTTTCTTATTTAGAATGCTTATTTAATGATAAGGACAATCGGGATTTTAATCTGCTGCTTTTGTTTTTCTTGATGAGATTAGTTTTGGCAGCTTTATCTAATTTCTTGAAGGTGATATCTAATTGTTTTTTTGCTTCTTTTACTTTTCCAGCAGCTACCATTTTTTTGAAATCTTTAATAACCGATTTTAATTCGGTCATTTTTGTTTTATTAGCAACACGGCGTTTTTTTGATTGTCTTAAGGCTTTGTGAGCCGATTTTGTTAATGGCATAATAATAAATTATCTTGTTTTTATATTATATGAAAATGGTTTAAAAGTCAAATTTCTTATGAAGCGTCAAAGTGTTTCTTTGTTTTGATTTTTTCCAATAAATTATTAATTTTTATTTTAATTGTTATTAATTATCTGTCAATGTTTATTTTTGCGAACTAATTGAAGATGTAGTACAATAAAAACATAAATATGTTTTATTCTATTGAGGGAATTTTAGTAAAAAAGAGTGATAAATTCATCGTGATAGAAAATCATGGATTGGGTTTCCGTATTTTTGTCTCTCAAGAAACTGGAGCTAAATTGCCAAAATTAGGGGATGTGGCAAAATTATTTTTACACCATCATGTGAGAGAAGATGCGATGGATTTATACGGATTTTTACAGAAAGAAGAAATGGAGCTTTTTGAATTGTTAATATCCGTTTCTGGTATTGGGCCAAAGACAGCTTTAGGATTAATTGGTTTGAGTTCCGTAGAAAATTTAAAAGCAGCTATTATTTCTGGCAAAGCGGATTTTTTGCATCGCGCTCCTGGGATTGGACAAAAAACAGCAGAGAGAATTATTTTGGAGTTAAAGACGAAGATAATAGAAGAGGGGGGTGATAGTTCCAAATTAGAAAGTGATATGGAGTTGGAAGATGCTTTGGTGGGACTTGGTTATGATAAGAGTGTAAGCCGACAAGCAATTAAAAAGATTCCCGGAGAGATCGTTGATCCGGAGAAACGTTTGAAAGAGGCACTAAAAATATTAAGTAAGAAAATATAAAATGATTTATCAAATTAAGAAATTTATTAAAAAAATAACGCCTAATTTTATCATTTCTTTTTATCATTATTGTTTAGTCTTCGTGGGGGCGATGTTTTATGGATTCCCCGGTAAAAGTGCGGTCATTATTGGTATTACTGGCACAAAAGGGAAGACGACAGTCGCAGAGTTATTGAATTCCTTTTTAGAGTCTATGGGGAAGAAAACGGCTGTGGCAAATTCTTTGCGTTTTAAGGTAGATGAGAAAAGTTGGTCAAACAATTTAAAAATGACTATGCCCGGCAGATTATTTTTGCAGAAGTTTCTTTTTCATGCCAGGAAAAAACATTGCCAGTATGTTATTTTAGAAGTTACTTCCGAGGGTATTAAGCAGCATCGTCATCAATTTATAGATTTTGATGTAGCAGCTTTAGTCAATGTGCAACCTGAACATTTAGAAGCTCATGAAAATTCATTTGAAAAATATAGACAAGCTAAGGAAAAATTATTTGCCAAATTGAATTCTTGCAGAAAGAAAATGCCAATTAGTGATCGTCGAGGACAGTTTGAGGCGCATATCAAGAAGATAAGCGTGGTAAATTTAGATGATAAATTGGCCGATCATTTCTTAAATTATTGGGCCGAAAAGAAAGTGGGTTTTTGTTTAAATTGCGCTGATAAAAATGGCGTAGATGTAATGGTAAGACCCGATCATTATAAAGTCTCTAATCAAGGAATTGATTTGACTTTGGATGGTGTAGAGATGCATTCGCCGTTAAGAGGTGATTTTAATTTGGATAATATTTTATGCGCCGTTGCTATTGCCAAGGCTTTAAATGTTCCTTTAATGGCCATTAAAGAGGCTTTGGCTAAGTTTGATGGTTTGCCTGGCAGAATGGAGGAGATAGAAACTAATAGTAATTTTAAAGTATTTGTTGATTACGCGCATACGCCGGATTCTTTGGATGCGGTTTGTTCTTCTTTAAAAAAGGAGATTGAAAGTAAATCAAAATTGATTTGTGTTGTGGGTTCTACTGGCGGTGGTAGGGATAAATGGAAGCGTCCAGCGATGGGGAAAGTTGTTGCGCAATTTTGTGATGAAATAATTATTACCAATGAAGACCCCTATGATGAAGATCCGAGAAAGATTATGGATGACATAGCCATGGGTGTGAAATTATCCAAAAAGAATCCTAAGATGATTGAGAATAGGCGCGACGCGATTCGCGCTGGATTAAGGGCTTGTTCCGCCGGAGATATTTTGGTAATTACTGGGAAGGGATCAGAACAGGTAATGGTTGTTAGAAATGGAGAAAAAATTCCATGGGATGATAGAAAGGTTGTTAAGGAGGAATTAAAATTAATATGCAAGGAATAAAAAGTCTTATCAGGAAAAAGCTTAATAATCTTGGTTTAAGGAAAAAATTTGATGAGTTGGAAATTCGTTCTTTGACCGCCAATTTTTTAAAAGAGCATATAAAAAATATTAAAGCGGAATCAATTGATTATTTTAACGGTAGTTTGATGATTCGGGCTCGTAATGCTGTTGAAGCTAATGAATTATATTTTTTTCAAGAAGAATTGAAGTTTTACTTAGAAAAAGAAGGGTATAAAATAAAAAAAATTAGAATTATTTCATAGTTTAAAAAACACCGTCAGCGATTTAATTGCTGACGGTTTTTTCAATAAAAGATTACTGTTTAAAGATAATAATTGATGTTTCGCTGGTTTGGCCCAATTTATCAATTACTTCCATTTTAATTTTATTCTGCGCTTCAATGGTTTGAGGCTTGAATTGGATGTGATAGGTGTCTCCAACAAAATTATCGGCTTGTGTGATAAGAGTGTCATTGAAGTATGTTTTGATAGATTTTATTCCAGTTGATGTTTTGATTTGGGCTAGGATTGAAATGTAATCAGCGGTTAAATAAGAACCATTTTCTGGAGAGGCGATAGTGATTGTCGGTTTATTATTGCCACTAACTACTTCTCCATATCCAGTGGGAACGGCTAAATTATAACTTCCGGCATTGGGCACATTGGCTTGAACCCAATTTAGAACTGGTATTTCCCAATTACTAAATTGCGCGTCTTTAGACGGATTCTCTGGCATTGCTCCTTGTGGATCAGTTTTATTAACCCAATACAAAATATTATGAATTTGTGGGTAAAGGATATCTCCGATTTTAAGATTGACTATGTATTGTCCATTTAAAACTGGTTTGGTGGTGGTGATGGATTCTGGCTTGGGGAATGTTTCTGGCTGTTTGTCTTTAAGAGCTTCCACGATAAAATTATGCCACATAGGAACAGCGGCTAAGATACTGCCGCTGCCAGTAGTCATGGGAGTGTAATCATTGTTACCAGCCCAAACACCGACTACGAGAGAAGGAGTGTAACCAAAAGTCCAAGCATCGCGATAGTCTTGAGTGGTACCAGTTTTAGCTGCTACTTGATGTCCGGAAATTTCTAACAAATTATTGGGACTAAACAATCCTAATCTAGCTTCGTTGTCGGAAAGAACATCGTTAATCATTCGGATGTATTGAGGTTTAAATACTTCTTCTTTTTCGTCTTTGTATTCTTCTAAAACATTACCTTTAGAATCTTCTACTCTTAAAATTGATTGTTGTTTATGTTTAACTCCGTCTTGAGCAAAAACAGAATAAGCCTCAGCCATTTCTATGGGGCTAACATCTCCACCGCCGAGAACTAAAGATAATCCGTAATTGCTTAAATCGGTAAGGGTAGTGATTCCTAATTTTTGCGCTGTCTGAACAGTATTGTTTAATCCTGCTAGATACATTGTTTTAACAGCTGTTACGTTGATTGATTGCGCTAAAGAATGGCGTAGATCGATAGGGCCACGGAAAGTATGATCATAATTGCTAGGATGATAACACATGGATCCAAAGCGGTCTTTTGTTTGAGTTGCAGAAGCGGGGCAGTCAGGATTAAATTCGGTTTTTACATCAAAGACAATTGTTTCGGGAGTGTATCCTTTTTCAAAAGCTGTAAGATAGGCAAAGGGTTTAAAAGATTATCCTGGCTGGCGATGCCCGGTTATAACATTAAAGTTGCCTTCATTTTCAACATTGAAATAATCACGAGAGCCAACCATGGTTAAGATTTGTCCGGTAGATGCATCTTGAGCAATGAGGGCGGCATTAGTGCCGTGATATAGTTCTTCATTTTTTTGCGCTCCTTCAGCTACAACTTTTTCTCCTACTTGTTGTAGATTCCAATCTAAGGTGGTGATGACTTTAAGCCCGCCAGTTTCTACAAATTCGGTTCCGTATTTTTCTTCCAGATATTCTTTAACGAACATTACGAAATGCGGCGCGCGAATACCATTAAATTTTTGAGAGAATACCAATTCTTGTTTTTTGGCGGATTTTAATTCTGATTCATTGATATAGCCGTATTCTGCCATTTTTTTCAAGACGATATCTTTTCTGTCTAATA
The DNA here is from genome assembly GCA_964603535.1 of uncultured Candidatus Saccharibacteria bacterium. Classification (GTDB taxonomy): domain Bacteria; phylum Patescibacteriota; class Minisyncoccia; order UBA6257; family JAAZHW01; genus DAONDV01. The sequence goes on along the minus strand of CAZRVJ010000005.1, from coordinate 1,258 downwards.
ATTTTTGTTTGTTATTGCCGTAAGGGGAGTAATAGCTAGGGGCTTTAAGCATAGCTGCCAAAGTTGCTGATTCGGCAAGGGTTAAATCTTTCGCATCTTTGCCAAAATAATTTTGACTGGCCGCTTGGATGCCATAAGCATTAGAACCAAATGGAACTTGATTAAGATAAAGTCCAAAGACTTCATCTTTAGAATAATTATTTTCCATTTTAATGGCCAAGATGACTTCCTTTATTTTTCTGGTGATAGTTTTTTCATTGGTGAGAAAAGCATTTTTTACTAATTGTTGGGTAATGGTAGATCCGCCTTGGGTGAATTTGCCAGTTTTTAAATTGGTAATGAAGGCGCGCAAAATGCCTCGCCAATCAAAAGCGGGGTGGTTATAAAATTCTGCGTCTTCAATAGACAAAATTGCTTCTTTTACATAGTCGGGGATTTCATTGAGGGCAAGAATGGTTCTTTTTTCGCTACCATGAATTTCATAAAGCAATGTTTCTCCAGTGCGGTCGTAGATTTTAGTGGATTGCGCTACTATTCTATCTCCAAAATTTTCAGGATTTGGTAAAGTTTGAAAAAGATAAATTGCATAGGCACCTAAAATAACCCCGCCTAAAGCCATCGCGCCTAAGGCGTATAAAAAGATTTTTTTAGGTCCGATTTTTCCACGAAAGAATTTTTTTGGATGTTTTTTATTAAAATAACCTATTTTTTCTAGATTTTTTAATGATTTTTTGTGAATCATATGTTTAATATTTAAAAGTATAACACAAAAAAACAATCTCGCCAAGGCGAGATTGTTTTTTGTATGTTTATTAGAAGTCTTCTTCTTCGTCGTCGTCTTCGGCGTCTAACTTGAGATCTTGTCCGTAGAATTCATCTTCTCCGTCGTATAAGTCCATTTCGTCTTCATCATCGTCATCTTCTTCGGAGTCAATGTCTTTTTCGTCATCTGATTTCTTGCTCTTTTTGGCTTGTTCGTCTAGTTCGTCTTCTTCTAGTTCGTCATCCTCATCTTTGCTATTGAGGATTAAAATGTTTTTGTTTAATTCCGTTATAGTCATAATTCCTTTGGTTAATTTCGACCTTTTGGGAATTTAAAATTTCGTATTATTAATTATATTTTTACAGTGTACTGTATTAATACCAGATGTCAATTGTGGATAATTTAATTTATTTTTGCTCCGGGCTCTGAATCCTTAGATGGTGTAAGAAGTGATATTTGTCCAGTAGAATCAGAAGCGGCCAAAAGCATACCTTT
>CAZRVJ010000004.1:0-20463 GCA_964603535.1 uncultured Candidatus Saccharibacteria bacterium | reverse complement strand
CTAGAAGATTAGTGAAGCCAATTAAAACTACTTTTGATTTGGTAGAGGTCATAGAAAAAGCAACTCCTAATTTTTATCATCATGGAAAAATTCATCCGGCTACTAGAACTTTCCAAGCCTTGCGTATAGCAGTTAATGATGAGCTGAATAGTATTCAAAAAGGATTGGAAGCCAGTTTAAAAGTGCTAAGTTCTGGAGCAAAGATTGCCGCTATCAGTTTTCATTCTTTGGAGGATAGAATCGTTAAAAACTTCTTTAGAGATAACAAAAAGACATTAAAAATATTAACTAAAAAGCCGGTGGTTCCGGCTCAAGTCGAAATTTTAAATAATTCTAGAGCGCGTTCTGCTAAATTGCGGGTGGCTCAAAAAATATAATGACAGTTATTAGTTATCGTAATAATCATTTTAATACATCAAAAACTTCTACCGGCCCTAATAATTCTTTAGAGGCAAAAAAGATGGGTGGTTCTTCGCTTATCCAATGGTTAAATGTTTTTATTTTTTGTATAATTATATTTATAGTAGCCACTAATATTTTATGGTCCGTTGGAGAGAACAGCTCTCGTTTGGATATTCAAAGTAAGGAAAAGGAAATTGTTCAATTAGAAGAAAAAAATTCAGAATTAAAAACACAATTGAGCCAAGTGAATACTCCGGTCAATCTGGAAAAAATGGCATCTAATTATGGGTTGATAAGAGAATCTCAACCGAAATATTTTTCCATAAAAGAAGAAGTGACTCCTCTTGGATTCAATGCGACTAACAATCAAGAAAATTAATAGTTTTTTTAAGGGCATTCTTGAAAATTGGAGAATGCATCTTGTTTTTTTAGTGTTTTTGGGGCTCGGTTGTGTCTGTATCAGCCGATTTTTTGATTTACAGGTTTTGAATTATGATAAATTTTCCGCTCAAGCCGTGGCGCAAGCGCAATTTAAGCAAAGTGATTGGCAATTTTTGAGGGGTAAAATTTATTTTCAAGATAAGAATCAAAAATTAATTCCCGTAGCAATTAATAAAAATTTTCCTCAGATCTATGCAGTGCCAGAAGAAATAGAAAACCCGACTGAGACGGCTCAAACTATCGCTAATATTATGGGCTTAAGCGCCGAGGAATTGGCTAATAAATTTTCTAAGCCCGATGATTTGTTTGAATTGATTCAAAAGAAATCTGATTCAGTTGTAGCGCAAAAAATAAAAAATCTGGATTTAAAAGGAATATATATTAATGATGTGACTAGTAGATACTATCCGTATGGAGAAATGGCTTCTCAGGTATTAGGGTATGTGAAGGATGATGTGACTGATTTTCATGGGCAATACGGTTTAGAAAAATATTATGATAGTGAATTATCTTCTGAGTCAGAGGCTAAGGGTATACTATCTTTTCTTTCATTAAAGAATATCCTTTTTAATAATAATAATTATGACTTGGTAGGTACGATTGATTATAATATTCAGAAAAAAGCCGAGGAATTATTAAAAGCTGGGGCGGAAAAGTGGGGTGCGGAAAAAGGTAATGCTATTGTAATTGAACCGAAGACTGGAAGAATTTTAGCTATGGCTAACTATCCTAATTTTAATCCTAATATCTATTCAAAATCTTCTAATAGTACATATATTAATTCCAGTATTCAATCAACATATGAGCCAGGTTCCACTTTTAAGGTAATGACTATGGCGGCTGGATTAGAAACTAAAAAAGTAACTCCACAGACACAATATACTGATAGTGGAGAAGTAAAGGTGGATGATAGGACTATTAGAAATTGGGATTTGCAAGCTCATGGACGACAAACTATGACTGATGTGATTGCTAAAAGTTTAAATACGGGCGTGGTTTTTGTGGAAAATAAAATGGGACACGATTTGTTTTATCAATACGCCTTAAAATCGCATATTAGTAAAAAGACGGGAATTGATTTGCCAGGAGAGGTAAAAGGTAATATAAATAATCTTAAGGGTTTTCAGGATGTTTATTTTGCTACGGCTTCTTTTGGACAAGGTATTACTGCTACTCCTTTGGGAATTCTTTCTATTGTTTCTGCTATTGCTAATAAAGGCGTAATGATGAAACCATATATAGTAGAAAAGATGGTGAGTTCGGATGGTGGCAATGAAACTCTAGTTGAGCCGAAAGAAGAGTCTAGAATAATGGAAGAGGAAACAGCTCGCTTAATGAGAATAATGATGACAAATTCCGTAGATGTAAATAAAGCTGCAGCTATTACTGGTTATCAGGTGGCTGGTAAAACTGGTACCGCTCAAATGCCTGATGAATATGGTCGTTATGGTAATGACACAATCCATTCTTTCGCCGGGTTTGCCCCAGCAGAAAATCCGCGTTTTGCCATTTTGATAAAACTGGATAAACCGAAGGCCGATTTGGCTGGTGCTACGGCCATTCCTATTTTTAAAGAATTAGCACAGTTTATTTTAAATTATTATGAAATTGCTCCAACTTTGTAAAAAAATATTAATATGGAAGGTAAGATTATTAGCTTCTTGGACTTTGAAACGATACAAGCCTACAGTAATTGGTGTCACTGGTAGCGCTGGAAAGACTTCTTCTAAAGAAGCTATTTTTGCCGTGCTAAGAAAAGAATATGTTTGTCGTAGAAATGTTAAGAACTTTAATAATGAATTGGGTGTGCCGTTGACGATCTTGGGAGATTATCAACAATCCGGAGGGTTTTTCTTTTGGTTGAAGGCTATATTAAAAGGATATTGGCATTTGATTATTAAGGATAAAAAATATCCGGAAGTTTTGATTTTAGAAATGGCTGCTGATAGACCAGGAGATATTAAATATTTAACTAATTTAACAAAACCTCATGTTGGTGTAATTACAGCTATTGGTGATGTGCCTGTTCATGTGGAATTTTATTCTAGCCCAGAGGCAGTAGTGAGAGAAAAGGGGAAGATGATTGAATCTTTGCCGGAAGACGGTTTTGCCATTTTAAATTTTGATGATGAGCGCGTTTGGGAATTAAAAAATAAAACTAGAGCAAAAATATTTTCTTTTGGGTTTAATCAAGGAGCTGATATTCAAATCGGTAATATGGAAAATAGAATGGAAGATGGCAGGCCGGAGGGGATTGCTTTCAAAGTTCAATATGGTGGTAGTTTTGTGCCTGTAAGATTAAATAAAACTTTTGGTAAGCCACAAGCTTATGCTGCAGCCGCAGCCATTAGTGTTGGTATAGTATTTGGATTGCATTTGGTGGAAATTAGCGATGCTCTTTCTGAATATGAGGCTCCAGAGGGAAGAATGAAATTGATTGATGGGGTTAAAAAGACTTTGATTTTGGATGATAGCTATAATGCTTCTCCACTTTCCATGATAGCGTCTTTGGAAACATTAAAAAGTTTGCCAGCTAAAAGAAAAATAGCGGTTTTGGCGGATATGTTGGAAATAGGAGATTATGCGGAAGATGCGCATAAAAATGTAGGAAAGGTTGCTGCTGAAGTTGTTAATCATTTATTTTGTATCGGTCCTCGCGCGCATTTTATCGCAGAAAGCGCTTTAAAGGCGGGTTTGGATTCTAAAAAGGTTCAAGTTTTTGATAACAGTGAAACGGCTAAAAAAATGATTGAGAAAGAATTAAAACAAGGAGATTTAGTCTTGGTGAAGGGTTCTCATGCGATGGAACTTGAAAAAGTTTTAGAAGAGATTAGAATGATGTAATTACTGGCGCTTTAGCGCCAGACTTGGCCCTATCGTCTAGTGGTTAGGACGTGGCGTTCTCAACGCTAAAACATGGGTTCGACTCCCGTTAGGGCTGCTTCCAAAAATATGGCTTTATTGAGCCATATTTTTTAATATCCCTGAACTGCTCGAGTATTAAAAGTAGAATTCTGGTATAATGATAAATATATTAGGGGTTAAAAAATAATTTATGAAAAAGATGCTAAAAATTAAATCATTTCAGGAAACTTTAAATGCTGGCATGTGTGGCCCAGCTTCTTTGAAGATTTTGCTTTCTTATTATGGACTTGAAAAGAGTGAAAAAGAATTAGCAAAATTATGTGGCGCAAATAAAGACTTGGGTACTGATGATCACAGTATAAAAAGGGCTGCTGAAAAATTAGGGTTTAAGGTGGAGATAAAAAATAATAGTAATTTTAAGGACATAGAAAGGTGGATGGATAAAGGCATACCTGTTATCGTGGATTGGTTTACTCGTGGAAGAATGAATTATACAGATGCCGATGTTCCAGACGGTCATTATTCGGTGGTATGCGGAATAGACAATAAAAATATTTATCTTCAAGATCCGGAGATTGGTAAAATAAGAAAATTAGATAGAGAAGATTTTATGACAGTTTGGTTTGATTTCATCGGGAAATATATTAAACCTAATGAATTGATAATACGTCAGATTATTGCAATTTATCGTTGATTTGATATGTTGAATTGAGTAAAATGAATATCTTAAAAAATTGATCATAAATCAATGATAAAAAAAGAATGTAAAGAAGCCTAAAAGAAAATTATCAAAAAGATGGGGAACGTGTTTAAAAAAGGAGATATTCTCATAGGTGATAAAAGAAAATTCACAGAAGCTTATCATCCGATTGTTTTTATTGATGGTCCAGATGATGCACCATTAGCTGTGGTACTCACTCATTCTGACAATAATAAATTTACTTGTAATATTAAATTGTCTAACATTTACGGATCTGGTGATAAATTTTCTTATTTTATTGCTCATTTAATTGAAAAAATGTCGGAATGGGGTCCATATAAAAAAATTGGTAAGTTAACTGAGGGAGATATAGATATAATTGAAGCTCATATTTCCAAAAATCCAATCACTTGGAATCAATACATAGAATATACTAAAAATGGATGTCCCGACCACAACGGATAACTTACGATCGTTAGTTATCCGTATGATGGGGGAATTGGGAAAAGGCGGCGTGAAAAATGAAAAAGAGGGGGATCGGTGGATTTTTATTTGATTGATAATTTTTTATATGCTATTTTAAAAATAGTATATTGATAATTCAAAATGGAGGTAAGATGTGGAAATAGATTCTAGAAAATGTGTAAATCTTGAGCTTTTAAAAACAATTTTTTATAGGAATTGGAGTTTGGACACGTGCCATCCTTTATTTTGTCAGGATTGGAGTATTCATGATCCGGCTATAGGACAAAATGATGTAACAGCTTTGGTGATTCGCGTTATCTTTGGAGGGGAACTGTTAGTTTGTCATAGGTATTCTTTGGAGTATTTTTGGAATATTATTCCTTGCGGACAAAAAATAGATTTAACGAATTGGCCGCGTCAACTGAGAAGGACACAAGAACGTCAAAGTAAGCATATTAAGATTTGTGAAATGTTGCCTCAAGGTTCTGATGATAAATATTCAATATACTCAAGATTTTCAATTCTTTATTTAAAGATTCTTAAATCTTTGGATGAGTCTCCGGAAGGTGATAGGATCTACATGCTTTAGATATTTTGAATAAATTTTTGAAAAGCCCTCATAATTTGGGGGCTTTTCTTTTTGTTAAAAACATCATAAAATATAGGTATGTTGAAAAAAATGTTACAAAATCAGTGGGTTGTTGCTTCCGTGTCTATCAGTTTGACGCTGGTTTTGGTGATTTTTGGTTTATTGTTTTGTAATATTGATATTTCGGACCAACCTTACATTTTACATTATAAGGCTATTGGTGGGATTGATATGTTTGGAAGTTGGTTGCAAATTTATTCTTTAGGATTTGTGGCTTTATTGATTTTCATTTTTCATTTGTTTTTAGCAAAAATCTTTTGGTCAAGAATTAGAACTTTGAGTTATTTTTTGCTTTTTAGTACCCCGATTTTAGAAATTATTATTATTATTGCTACTATTTCTATTGTAAATATCAATAGATGATTTATTGTGCTTCTTATGAGTTAAGGCCGATTGCTCAGAGAAGCAGTCGGCTTTTAAAATTGAAATTTAGTCGTTAATCGTATATTATTGTAATATGGCATCAATCAAAGAGATTGAAGAAAACCCGTGAATTAGGACTTTTAATGAGCGTTTACGAGTTTTAAAAGATATTTTGTCGATTAAATATTGGATAGATGCATTTTAATTATGGATTCAGAAAATAAAAAAATAGAAAATCCGAAAAACTTTTTTGTTAAAATGGAGGAAGAGCTTTTAGATTCTTGGGATCAAAATAATATATTCCAGAAGTCTATTGACCAGCGCGAAAAGGCGTCAAATTTTGTTTTTTACGAAGGGCCACCAACAGCGAATGGCCGACCGGGTATTCATCATGTGATTTCTAGAAGTATTAAGGATGCCTTTTGCCGCTATAAGACAATGCGTGGTTTTCATGTTATTAGAAAGGCTGGATGGGATACGCAGGGTATTCCAGTTGAATTAGAGGTAGAAAAAGAATTGGGTTTTAAAAATAAACAAGATATTGAAAAATACGGCGTAGTTCCGTTTATTAATAAATGTAAAGAAAGTGTTTGGAAGTATTTGGGTGAATGGGAAAAAATTACAAAAAGAATGGGATATTGGGTTGATATAAAGCATCCTTATATTACTTACGAAAATAATTATATTGAAAGTTTGTGGTGGATTATTAAACAAATTTGGGACAGAGGACTATTTTATCAAGGGTATAAAATTGTGCCTTATTGCCCGAGGTGTGGCACTTCTCTTTCTTCTCATGAAGTGGCGCAAGGTTATAAATTAGTAAAAGAGCCATCAATTTATGTTAAATTTAAATTAAAAAAACAGGATGCGGATTTGCCGACTTATTTTTTGGTTTGGACGACTACTCCTTGGACTTTACCGGCTAATGTGGCTGTGGCAGTTAACTCAGAGTTAGAATATGTAAAAATAAAATATAATAATGAAATTTTAATTTTAGCTAAGGATCGATTAAGCATAGTAGAAGGAGAATTTCAAGTAATTGAGGAATTTTTTGGTAAAGATTTAACTGGCGTTGAATATGAGCCTATATTTGATTTTGCTAAACCAGATAAAAATGCTTATTTTGCGATTGTTGGGAGTTTTGTAACTGCTGTTGATGGTACTGGTATTGTTCATATTGCCCCGGCCTTTGGCGAGGATGATATGGAAGTGGGTAAGGCTAACGATTTGCCGGTCTTAATGACATTGGATGAAAATGGTAAATTTATTGCCGGCCCATGGATGGGAATGGCTGCTAAAGATACTGATCCGAAAATAATTGAAAATTTGAAAGAAAAGAATATTTTATGGAAAGTTGAGGATTATGAACACGAATATCCATTCTGTTGGCGTTGTCATTCTGCTTTGCTTTATTACGCTACTACTTCCTGGTTTATTAATATGAAGTCAGTACAAGCGGATTTGATAAAAAATAATGAAATGGTTAATTGGGTGCCAGCTCATTTAAAGGAGGGGAGATTTGGAGAATGGATCAAGGGTGTTAAGGATTGGGCTTTTTCTCGACAGCGTTATTGGGGCACTCCTTTGCCGATTTGGATTTGTGATAAATGTAAAGAAAAAATAGTAGTTGGTAGTTTTGAAGAATTAGAAACATTAGGCGGGAAAATGCCAATTAATGAAAAAGGCGAGCCAGATATTCATCGTCCTTATGTTGATGCTATTAAATTAAAATGTCCAAAATGCCAAGGTGAGGCAACACGCATACCAGACGTGGCTGATGTTTGGTTTGATTCCGGTTCTATGCCTTTTGCGCAATATCATTATCCTTTTGAAAATAAGGAATTACAGGAACAACAATATCCTGCCGATTTTATTGCCGAAGCCATGGATCAGACTCGTGGTTGGTTTTATGTCCTTTTGGCCATTGCTACATTACTTCAAAAAGAAACGCCATATAAAAATGTTGTTTGTAATGGAATGATTTTGGATGAAAAAGGAAAAAAGATGTCTAAATCATTGGGTAATATTGTGGTCCCACAGAGTATAATTGATAAATATGGAGTTGACGCTTTGCGTTTCCATCTTTTGGCGTCGCCGCTTGTAGAGGGGGGCAATTTATTATTTTCTGAAAAGAGTGTGGACGAGATCTATAAAAAAGTATTATTGATTTTATCTAATATTTATCAATTTTATAGAACTTATAAAACAATTGATACGATACCAGCAGAAAAGGATATTTTAGAAGTGGCGCGGGGGACTGGGGCTTTGGATCAATGGCTTTTGTCTAAGATGAATTTGTTAATAAAAGAAACAACAGATAATTTAGATAAATATAATACAATAAAAAGTTTGAAATTAATTTATGATTTCATCAATGAATTTTCTACTTGGTATGTAAGATTAAGTCGTGAAAGGTTTAAGAAGGGATCACAGGAAGAAAAGGATGCTACTTCTCAAGTTTTTGGTTATTGTTTAATGCAATTAATAAAGATTATGGCTCCATTTACTCCTTTTGTTGCTGATTATATTTATCAAGGCATAGGCGGCAAAAAAGAATCTGTGCATTTGGAAGATTGGCCGGCTCAAGACAATTTGATGGTTGATTATGATGTTTTGAAAAAAATGGAGGCAACACAAAAAGCTGTAGAAATTGGTTTGGCTTTGCGTGCTACGGCTAATATGAAAATCAGGCAGCCTTTAAATAAAATTGTCTTAAAGGATAAGGAGATGGTTGAATTATTGTATTCTGATTTAGTAAAACAAGAATTAAATGTGAAGAATGTAGAATTGGGAACAGAAGATGCTTTGGATTTGGTTATCTCTGATGAATTGAAATTAGAAGGATTAGTTAGAGAATTGACTAGATCCATCAATCAATTACGCAAGGATTCCGAATTAACCATTTCCGATACGAATGTGAAATTGGAATATGAAACTACTAGCGAATTGTTGAAAGAAGCAATAGATAAGAATAAAGAAGAAATTAAAAAGGGTTGTTTGTGTGGGGAAATAGCAGAGAGCAGTTTTGAAGCAAAAGAGGTTTCTATCAATGGAGAAAAGATAAAGATGAGATTGAGTAAATAGATAAAGTAAAAAGCGGCTACCTATTAGGTAGCCGCTTTTTGTTAATTAATTTTTCTCCATTCTCCTGGTATGATGCGATTTTTATATTCTTTTAATGTTTTGGAGCGATTCCATTCTTTTGCAAATGCTTCTAACATCCAAAGGGGATTGCCATGAGAAACAATTAAGACTTTTTTATTTTTGTATTTTTGATTGATCTTTTTTAATACTTTGGCCATTCTTTTTTGGCAATCTAAGAGATTTTCTCCTTGGGGAGGACGCCTTGTAAGTCTCTCCTCATTAGTTTTGAAATATCCGGTATAATCACCATTGTAAGTATGATTAAAAATCCCGGGATTTAATTCTCTTAATCCTTTATCTATAATTATTTTGGCTCCAGTTATTTTAGATATGATTTGAGCGGTTTGTTGCGTGCGATGTAAATCAGAAGTAAAAATCAAATCTATCCCAATCTTTTTGAAAGATTGGGCTGCTTTTTTAATTGTTTGTTTCCCTTCTGGTGTTAAGCGGGAAATTTTCTTTTCTGGCCAAGCGGATAAATAACTTTGAACATTTGATGTAGATAATCCGTGGCGGATAATATAATAAGTATTATTAAATTTCATAGAATTACATTCTTTTCGGAGTTTTTATATTAAGCAGAGATAAACCGTTCTTGATTGTTGAGGCGACAGAGGTGACTAACATTATGCGTGAATTAAGTAAGTCTTGATCTTGTGTTTCAATAATTTTTATTTCGTTGTAGAAACCATTAAATAATTGAGCTAATTCTTCTAGATAAGTAGCAATGAGATGGGGTGATTTGAATTTTTCCGCTTTGATGATTACAAATGGGAAAAATGCTAATTTTTTAGCTAAATGTAATTCAATGGCGCTTTCAAAACAAATATTTTTAGGTGCTTTTGTTGTTTGAGCAATTTTTCTTAAAATTGATTGTATTCTAACGTATGTGTATTGAAGATAAACGGAGCTACCGCCTTCAAAGCTAAACATCTTGTCCCAGTTAAAGGACACGTTTCTTGTGCGTGATTGTCTTAGGTCGTTATAAATGATGGCGCCAATTCCTAAAATTTCGGCTATTTCTTTAATGTCTTTTTCATCAAGATTTTGATTTTTTTGTTTGATAATTTTTTTGGCTTGATTAACCGATTCATTAATAAGATCTTCTAATTCTACCAAAGAACCTTTTCTGGTAGACATCTTCTTACCGTCGCTTAATACTAAACCAAATCCAATATGTTCTATTTGTACTTGAGGCTTGTTTGCAAACCAATTAAGATGTTGGGCAATATTGATAATTTGACTGAAATATAATTTTTGGTCGTCTCCTACGATATATAAAATTTGGTCGGGATTAAATTTTTCTAATCGGAATTTTAAATTGGCCAAATCACGCGCAGAATAAAGAGTCGTGCCGTCTTGTTTTTGTAATAGAAAGGTGGGGAGGTTGTCAGAGGGGTCGGCAACAATAGCCCCGGTTTGAGAGTCTTGATGACCGAGTTTTTTATCTAGGCATTCTTGAATGATTTCTCGGGATTTTTCATTAAAATAACTTTCTCCAATCCACAAATCAAAATTAATTCCAAGCCTTTGATAGGTTTTCTTAATACCTTCTATGCTTAAATCGCGGAATTCTTTCCATAATGCTAATAATTTTTCATCCTTCTTTTCCAGTTTTTTAAATATTTCTCTGGCTTTATCTTCTAGTTCTGGATTTTTTTCTGCCTCTTCGTGGAATTTAACGTAAAGATTTTTTAATTCGTTGAGGGGGTTTTGCTTTATCTTATTTTTGTCTCCCCAAGTTTGATAAGCGTAAATTAATTTTCCGAATTGTGTGCCCCAATCACCAATGTAATTATGACCAATAACGGAATAGCCGGTTTTTTCAGAGATGTTTTTTAGAGCTTGTCCGATATTGGTGGAGCGCATATGTGCAACGCCGATGGGTTTGGCGACATTGGGACTGGAATAGTCCATAACAGCCACTCTTTTAGCATTAACATTGCTAGATCCAAATTCTTCTTTTTGTTCATTGATTTCTTTTAGAATGGAAGAATAGAAAGAAGCTTGTTTTAATGAGAGATTAATGAAACCATTAATAACCTCGGCTTTATCTATTAGAGAAGAGTTGGACTGATTAATTATCCCGGCTAATTTTTGGGCAATGGTAGTGGGGTTGGATTTCAATATTTTTGCTAATTCAAAAGTAGAAACGGTTAGGTCGGCTTCTATATGACTGGGCGCAAGTTCAATGTTTATCTCGGTGATGATGCTGGAGTCTGCATTGAAATATTTCTTTAAATATTCCGCGATTTCTAGTTTAATTTGCTCTAGTGGATTATGAGATAGGGAGGGGAGTTTTCGTTTTTGTTCACTCGCTATTCTTTTTTGAGTATTTTTAATTGATAACTCAACTTCTTTTTGATAAGAAGTAAATTCATCTTTTTTTTGCGATTTTTGGAACAATTTAAACATAGTTGTATTTAGTATACATTAAAAATAATGGTTAGTAAATTGATGGGGCGTGGAGTTGACAAGGCCATTTTTTTGTTTAAAATAGTAATTAGCACTCTAGATAGAAGAGTGCTAATTAATTAATATTAGGTAATAAAAACTATGTTAAAACCATTATTAAATCACGTTGTAGTTGAGCCTATAGAAGAAGTGGCCGCTACTAAATCTGGCATTATTTTGCCGGAAACAATAGAAAAAGATCGCACTTTAAAGGGCAGAGTTGTATCTGTCGGAGCTGGTCGTATTGATGAAAGGGGAAATAGAATTCCAATGGATGTGAAAGTGGGAGATGTAATCTTGTATGAATATAGCACTAGCGAAGTAAAGATTGATGAAAAAAAATACGCAGTCGTAAAAGAAGAAAATATTATTGCAATAGTTGAATAAAAATTTATGGCAAAACAAATTTTATTTAAATCAGAAGCGCGTAAAGCATTAAAAAATGGTATTGATAAATTAGCCGATACTGTGAAAACTACTCTTGGGCCAAAAGGCAGAGCGGTTGTTTTGGATAAAGGATATGGTGCTCCAATCGTAACTTTAGATGGTGTCACTATTGCTAAAGATATTGAATTGTCAGATAGAATAGAAAATATGGGAGCGGAATTAATCAAAGAAGTAGCTTCCAAAACCAATGATATAGCCGGCGATGGTACTACTACCGCTACTTTATTAACACAAAGTATGATTGCGGAGAGTTTTAAGTATGTAGAAGCTGGTAATGATCCTGTAGAAATTAAAAAAGGAATGGAAGTAGCTTATCAAGCTTTGAATGAATCTTTAAAGAAAATTTCTCAGCCAATTAGCACTAAGGAAAAAATTAGCCAGGTTGCAACCATTTCTGCTCGTGATGCGGAAGTAGGTGTGATGATTGCCGAGGTAATTGAAAAAGCCGGTAAAGACGGAGTTATCACCGTTGAAGATTCTCAAACTTTAGGATTGTCCAGCGAAGTAGTAGAAGGATTGGAATTTGATAAAGGTTATGTTTCTGCTTATATGGTTTCTAACCCGGAAAAAATGCAAGCGGTAATAGAAGATCCTTATATTTTAATTACTGATAAAAAGATTTCTGCCGTGTCTGATATTTTGCCATTGTTGGAAAAAATTATTCAAACCGGAAAGAAAGATTTATTAATCATTGCTGATGATTTTGACGGTGAGGCTTTAGCTACAATCGTTTTGAATAAATTACGCGGTATTTTCAATGCTGTGGCCGTCAAAGCTCCTGGATTTGGAGATAGAAGAAAAGATTTATTGCAGGATATTGCTGTGGTCTGTGGCGCCGAAGTGATTTCTGAAGAAACTGGTAAAAAATTGGAAAATACAGAAATTTCCATGCTTGGTTCAGCTCGCAGAATCGTTTGTAACAAAGATAAAACTACTATTGTTGATGGAAAAGGAGATAAACAAAATATAGAGAAAAGAGTTAAACAAATTAAAACTATATTAGAGAAAACCGATTCTTCTTTTGATAGAGAAAAACTTCAAGAGAGATTGGCTAAATTATCTGGTGGAGTAGCGGTCATTAAAGTTGGCGCCGCAACAGAAACTGAACAGAAAGAAAAGAAATATAGAATTGAAGATGCTGTGAATGCTACTAAAGCAGCTATTGAAGAAGGTATTGTCCCTGGGGGTGGTGTGGCTTTAGTGCGCGCTTCTCAAGAGGTAAAGAAAACTTTGAAAGAAAATGATTTGGGTGGCAAATTAATTTTGAAAGCCGTGGAAGGACCACTTAAACAAATTTCTGCTAATGCTGGTAAAAATGGAGAAGTAATTTTGGCTGAGGTTTTGAAGAGGGATGGAGCTTTTGGTTATAACGCCGGAGAAGATAGATTTGAAGATTTGGTAGTAGCCGGTATTATTGATCCGACTAAAGTGGTGCGTACTGCTTTGCAAAATGCTGTTTCCGTTGCTTCTATGTTCTTAATTACCGAATCAGTGGTGGCAGAAATACCGGAAGAAAAGAAAGATGAACATAATCATCAACACGGTTTTTAAAAGATATGTATGAAGAAGGGCGACCGTTATGCGGCCGCTTTTCTTTTTGAGGAATATTTAATAAGATGGAATTATGTTTATTGCAGTTTTAGACAATATTAGAAGTTTATATAATGTTGGCTCTATTTTTAGAACGGCTGATGCTTTTGGCGTTGATAAAATATGTTTGTGCGGATATACTCCAGCTCCGACAAAAGACAGACAGAAAAAGGAGATTCATAAAACAGCTTTAGGCGCCGAAGAATTTATCGCCTGGGAAAGGCATAGTCAAACTTGGAAACTTTTAGATGATTTAAAAAAACAGGGTTTTTACATTATAGGATTAGAAATAGACAAGAAATCGGTGAATATTTCTAAATTTAAACCTGTAATGAAGGAGAGAAATATAGCCTTAATTGTCGGTAATGAAGTAAAGGGTTTATCGCAGAAAATATTAGAACGTTGCGATAAAATAATAAAAATTCCAATGCTAGGCAAGAAGGAATCGTTAAATGTGGGAGTATCTTTTGGGATTGCCGCTTTTTATTTAAGAAATCATTAATCTTTGCAAATTTCCTCGCAATTCGTTATTCAGCGGATTGCGAGTTGTTTTTTTATTAGATATAATATATTGAGAATATCAGTCAATATTCATTATAGATTTTAATAGTAATAATTAAATATTATGAAAATCGCAATTAATGGTTTAGGAAGGATTGGTCGGGCTTTTTTAAAGTTGGTTGTAGAGAGACCGGAGATTGAAGTGGTAGCTATTAATGACCTGGGGGATTTAGATAATTTGGCTTATTTATTAAAATATGACTCTGTTTATGGAAGATATCATCGCCAAGTTTCAATGGAGCCGGGTTTTTTGGTGATTGAAAATAAAAAAATAAAATTTTTACAGGAGAAAGATCCTACAAAATTGCCCTGGAAAGATTTGGGAGTTGATATTGTTGTGGAATCTACTGGAGTTTTTGAAACTTTTGAAAAAGCGCAAGCGCATATTACAGCTGGCGCTAAGAGAGTAGTAATTACTGCTCCTTCAAAAGATGATGATTTAAGTTTAAAACTTGGCACTACTTCATTGTGCGGTCTTAATGAAGAGAGTTTTGCTAAGGTAAAAATTACTTCTAATGGTTCTTGCACAACTAATGCCGTTGCTCCGGTTATGGCTATTTTATCGGAAACATTGGGTATTAAAAAAGCGCTTTTAAATACTACACATGCTTATACTGCTTCGCAGAAAATTGTTGATGGCCCTGATACAAAAGATTGGAGAAGGGGAAGAGCTGGCGCAATAAATCTAGTGCCTTCTACTACTGGCGCGGCTATTACCGTTGGAAAAGTAATTCAGAGTTTGAATGGTATTTTTGATGGAATCTCTGTGAGAACTCCAGTGCCTATTGTTTCTTTAGCTGATATTACTTTTGTTTCTTCTAGACCTACTAGCGTTGAAGAAGTTAATAAAATTATGAAAGACGCGGCTGCTAATCCGCGTTGGCAGGGAATATTTAAAGCGATTGAAGAACCATTGGTATCTACTGATTTATTGGGCGATATTTATCCGAGTATTGCCGATTTGTCTTGTACTAAAGTTGCTGGTGAGGATTTGGTGAAAATTTTTGTTTGGTATGATAATGAGCTTGGTTATTCTAATAGTTTAGTTGATCATGTTATTAAAGCGGGAAAGCTTTTATAAAATAAAAAATGAAGGTATTTATTAAAAAATATTGGCCGTTAATTATTTTGATGGTGTTTTTTGGCTGTTTGTTTTGGAATTTGCTTTCTAGCCATATGTTGCAACAGAAAAGTAGTGGTTTGTATTCCGGTGGTTCTACTTGGGGTGATTTGGCTTTACATGCGACTTTATCAACTAATCTTTATGAAAAGGGGTTGTCGGCTACATTAAATAATTACCCGATTTATTCCGGAGAAAAAACCCGTTATCCATTTTTAATGGATTATATTACAACTCTATTAATGAAGCTTGGCTTGAGCTTACAAATGAGTTTGATTTGGCCGAGTTTTGTTTTACTTTTAGCTTTTATTGCGGTTTTTTATTTTTTAGCTCAAAAAATAACCAAAAGTCGTTTGGCAGCTTTTTTCGCTCCATTAATTTTCTTTTTTAATGGTACAATTTTTTCTTTACAATATTTTTGGCAAGATTTTAAAGTTAGTGGATTAAAGTTTTTTGATTTCTTGGGAAAAATGACTAAGGAATATGGTCATTTGGCTGATCATAAAATAGAGTTTTCTAATATTATTGCTGATTATATTTTGCCTCAAAGAGCAATTATTTTGGGTCTGTTAGTCGGAAGTATTGCTATTTATTTTTTATGGCAATATTGGAAAAGTAAAGAAACCAAAAAATTGGCTTATGCGGGTGTGATCTCTGGATTTTTGCCAATTATTCATACGCATACTTTTATTTCCATTGTGTTAATCGCTTTTGGTTTGGGATTATTGGAATTAATTGAACATTATAAAGATTTTAAACATATTATTGTTCGCTGGCTTTATTATGTGATTCCAGCTGGAGTAATTGCTTTGCCTTTTGTATTGTGGTTATTCCCCAGTGGGAGTAAGGGATTTTTTAAAGTTAGTATTGGTTGGATGAAAGGGGAAGAATTTATTTTGTGGTTTTGGATTAAAAATCTCGGGTTATATATTTTAGCTTTTCTTGGTGGTTATTTGGTAAGCGACGAAAAACTCAAAAAATTTTATTGGTCATTTTTAGGGCTATTCGCTATTACTAATATTTTTATTTTCCAACCGCATTACTACGATAATATGAAAATAATGTTGTGGTGGTTTTTATTGAGCGCTATTCTGACCGGTAAATTTTTCTCTTATTTAAAAAATAAATTTGGAAATTGGAAGGGCTGTGTTTTGATTGGCGCATGTTTTGTTTTGTTAACATCAACGGGATTTTTATCCGTTTATCGGGAAACATATACAAGTTGGTTGATGTTTTCTAATGAAGATATGGCTTTGGCAAATTTTGTGAAGAATAATACTCCCAAAGATGCTTTGTTTTTAACTTCTGATAAGCATAATCATCCTATTCCATGTTTGTCTGGTAGAAGCGTGGTAATGGGTTATCGAGGCTGGTTATGGACTCACGGCATCAATTATAGTGAAAGAGAAGGTGATATTATGAGTATTTATAGGGCTGATGCTGGATATGAAAATCTATTAGATAAATATGGAATTGATTATATTCTTTTAGAAAGAGATAAAACGAAAGATTTCAATATGAATTACGGATATTATCAGACGCAAAGCAAATTTCAGCCTATTTATGAAAGTAATAATTATTTACTATTTAAAGTTAGTCGCTAATGTAATATAATATAAGTATATGTTGTATTTAGGAACAGACCATAGGGGTTTTGAATTAAAAGAGCAAATTAAAAAAAGTCTTCAAGAACAGGGGATTGCTTTTGAAGATTTGGGCAATCAACAATTGGAGCCGGAAGATGATTATACCGATTTTGGTTTGGCTGTGGCAAAAAAAGTAGCAGAGAGTCCGGAAGAGAACCGGGGTATTTTGATTTGCGGTTCTGGTATTGGCATGAGTATTATTGCTAATCGTATTAAAGGTGTGCGAGCTGGTTTATGCTTGTCTCCTTGGATGGCAGAACATGGTCGTCAAAATGAAGATATTAATATTTTAGTATTAGCCTCTAATATAAGTGACGCCAAAGTTAGTTTAGACATTATTCAAACATTTTTAAAAACGGCTTTTTTACCGGAAGAAAAGTATATTCGCCGCAAAAAAGAGTTGGATAATTTTTAAATTATGAAATTAATTCCTGCTATTAACGAGCAGACATTTGAAGAAATAAAAAATAAAATAGAAATCATCACCCCTTTTACGGATTGGGTGCAAATTGATGTTAGTAATGATACTTTTTCTCCTCATGTTACCTGGGGCAACCCTCAAGATTTGCTTTCTTATCAAACTTCTTTGAGTATAGAAGTGCATTTGATGATTGATAGCCCGGAAAATGTTTTAGAACAATGGTTAAAAATTCCTAGCGTGAAGAGGGCGATTATTCATTATGAATCTACGGAGGATATTGATAAAAATATTGAGATTGCTCAACAATGCGGTAAAGAATTGGGGTTGGCTCTTAATCCGGAAACGGGCTGGGAATTATTAACAAAATATTTTGACAGAGTCAATTTTGTTCAATTATTGGCTGTTAATCCGGGACTATCTGGGCAGGATTTTAATTTGAGAATTTTAGAGAAAATAAGAACTTTGAGGGATTATAAGAAAAATGTTATTATAGAAATAGATGGTGGAGTAAATTTAAATGTGGCGAAATTAGTGAAGGAGGCTGGTGCCGATATCATTAATTCTAGCAGTTTTATTTTTAAAAATCCCGATATGGCAAGAACCATAAAGGCATTAAAGGATATTTAAATATTTTATTGAGATGATGAAAAAAAATATTATTAAATATATTCTAGGTAGCATTTTTTTTGTGTTTTTTATGCTGTTTGATTTTGTTTCCGCGGCTGGGCCCGTTACAATGCCGCCTTCTGATTTAATAACTAGTTTAGACGGCAATGTTAAAATCGGAGTAAGCCCTCTCTATGGAGGCGCTATTACATATTATAAGGATTCAAGAATACCCGATAATACGGTCGCTAATGGCAATATCATAGATTATTCTAATGCCGGAACTTTGTTTACGACGGCTATTTGGACTTTACCGGTTAATGAACAAGAGAGGCAATATTGTTCGGATGGTGCCAAGGTTAACGGAGTTTGTCCTAATACTCTTCCTTTTAATAATCCTACTCAAGGAGGATATTTGGGAGATGGTTGGGCTGGTAATCCCAACCAGACATCAGTAGTTGTTTTTAATAATAAAATTTATGTTTCTTATAGAGCGGCAAACTATAATTATGGTTATAGTCCGACAATAAGACCTTTAACAAGCGCTAATAAAAATGAATGGCAAACTGATTTTTGGGGAGATATAGAGATATCCTTTCATCCCGTATTAAAAGATGTTGTGGTAATTGATTCAAAAATTACTTATTGCAGAGATATGAATTCTGGTTGCGCTAATAAAACAATTATTACTCAAGATAATCAATTATCTACGCTTTTTGCGGCCGGCTCTTCTCATCCAGATGCTAGTTTTAGAGGGCCATATGCTAAAAGCGCTTATTATAAAGATGGCGTAGGAATACAATATAATACCAGTAATTCAGCTACGACTTATAACAATTTAGAAAATTGGGCAGCTCTTTTGCAAAATTCTAATAGTGGCATCGGTGTTTCTGTCTATAATTATAAATCAACAGATAATAACCAATTTGGTTATACTTTGGGTGGTTGGCCATCAGTTACTGCTATCCAACCAGAATTAAGTAGATTTGATCATTATGGAATTAGTCGGGTCGCGGGGGATATTAGATATGAATTTCAACCTGGTGGCTGGTATAAGTTTAGAACATATGTGGCTACCGGAGATATAAATAAAATTAGATGGGATTTGTTAAGAGCGCAAAATCCAGATTTTTCCGGAAATATTTCGGATAGTGTTGGTGGCTCTGTTGATCTTTTTTCTTGTAATGAATTTTCTGGTTGGGCAAGAAATACCCAAAATTTAGCGGAAAAATTAAATATTAGAGCTGATATTAGTACTTATGATGATCCATCCTATAAAGTTTCCAGAAGCGCTATCGCTAGTAATTATCGTAGTGACTTAGTGGGTGTTTGTCCTAGTGACGGGAAGTGTGGTTTTACAATTGCACTAACTGATTTGCCGGCCTCGTTTGTTGGCAAAAAATTAAAAGTAAATGTTTATGGAGAATCAACGGCTGGTAAGAATATGATTTATTCAGATAAAACAAATATTATCGGGCCTTGTTATCCCACTCCGACTCCGACATCTACTCCTACTCCCACAGTAACACCGACTCCGACTGCTACCGCGACTCCTGCTCCTACTTCTATTCCTACGATTACGCCAACTCCAAGTATTACTATAACTCCTACTCCTACGACAACATTAACTCCGGCTGTTAAACTTTGGGCTAATGGTTCTGAAGATTCTATTTATGTTGCTTATAATACAACAGCGGTTTTATCTTGGGCTGCAGTTAATGCAACTTCTTGCACAGCTTCTGGGTATTGGTCTGGTTCCAAGCTTACTTCCGGCACGCAATTGACCGATAATATTTTTTCTCCTAGAACATACACTATAACTTGTACTGGCCCTGGCGGATCGGCTTCGGATAGCGTTACCATTTCTTTATCTAGTAGTAGCGCTTCAATTACGCCAACTCCTTGGAAGCAAGCAAATTCTCCAACGATTTTTATGCTTTCCACAAATCCTTCTGTCGCGGCAGGAGAGAAAGTTGCTATTGTTTGGTCTTCTGTTAACGCTTCGTCTTGCACCGCCTCTGGAGCCTGGACTGGTTCAAAAGATATTTCTGGCGTAGAGGTGGTTTCACCTAGCCAAACATCTGTTTATACTTTAACATGTTCTGGTTCTGGCGGTAGTTCTAGTCAATCTTTGACTATAAATGTTGGAGTAGTTGTTACGCCTACACCTACGCCAGGTGCCGGTACTAATATTAATACTTTTGTTTTCCAAAAAAGTCTTTATTTTGGCATGAGAGGAACTGATGTTTCAGAGCTGCAAAAATTACTAGCTCAAGATAAAGAGGTTTACTCCGAAGGAATTGTTTCCGGTTATTTTGGAACATTAACTAGAAAAGCTGTTCAGAATTTTCAGCAAAAATATGGAATTGTTTCTTCGGGAAATGAACAGACTACCGGTTTTGGTTTAGTAGGTCCAAAAACACGAATAAAATTAAACGAGTTATAAAAAGTAGAGTCTAATAAAAAATAAATTTCAAAGAAGCATTTATTGAATAATTTGAAATTTTACCATTCAGTATGGCTATGAAATGCCCGGTCAAATTTGACCTAAAAAAAATAGATGAGATCGCTCAAAAAATAAGATGTGAT
>CAZRVJ010000003.1:0-29189 GCA_964603535.1 uncultured Candidatus Saccharibacteria bacterium | reverse complement strand
TCCAAACGATTTTTGACATCATCTATTACTCCCATAAATTAATTCAATTCTCAATAGAGCTTCAATCCTAAAGCTTTCCTATTTCATCTTCACTCTCACAAAATACTTCTTTCCTATTTTGATGATATATTCCTTTCCTTTTTCTAAAACCATAAATGGATCTTTAATTTTTTTATCATCAATATCAACACCACCAGCCATGATTAAATTTTGACTAGCCGAATTACTTTTAATGCTCTTGTCTATTTGAGGCAATAATTTAAAAAGAGGCTGATTTTGAAAATCCAAAGCAACAACACCTATATCAGTAGGAGTTTCTTTCTGACTAAAAGTTTTAATAAAACTATTTTTAGCGGATCGCGCCGCTTCTTCTCCATGATAAAGTTTGGTAATTTCAGAGGCTAAACGCAATTTTAAATCACGAGGATTAGCATTATTTTTTAATCCACTCTCCATCTCTTTTATCTCCGCATTCTTTAAATCAGTGCACAATTCAAAATATTTCAAAATCAAAGAATCTCTCAAAGACATCACTTTTCCAAACATCATTTCTGGCTTTTCCGTTAAACCGATATAATTGCCTAAAGATTTGGACATTTTCATCTCCCCGTCTAGGCCTTCCAAAAGCGGCATAGATAAAGTAGCCTGCGGTTTTTGTCCATAAAAATGCTGCAGATCTCTGCCTACTAACAAATTAAATTTTTGATCAGAGCCGCCAATTTCTATATCAGCTCTAACTGCCACGGAATCATAACCCTGCATCAAAGGATATAAAAATTCATGAAGATAAATTTCACTACCGGATTTAAAACGATTTTTAAAATCATCTCTTTCCAACATCTGCGCTACGGTTATAGTAGACATTAATTTCAGCATAAGTTTCAGATCAATCTTCTTTAACCATTCGCTATTATAACGTATTTCTGTCTGAGAGGGATTGAGAATTTTCTTGGCCTGCATGTAATATGTTTTCGCGTTCTCTTTAATTTCTTTATCGGAAAGAACGGGACGAGTTTTAGAACGCCCGGAAGGATCGCCAATTAAAGCAGTGAAGTCTCCAATAATCAAAATCACCTTGTGACCCAAATCTTGAAACTGCTTTAATTTTCTTAAAACAACGGCATGACCGAGATGCAAATCCTTAGAAGTCGGATCTACTCCCAATTTAATGCGTAATGGCCTATTTTCTTTTTGAGAAATTTCCAGCTTTTCTTTTAAAGAATTTTCTGGCAAAATTTCAAAAACACCCCTTTTTAAAATATTTAATTGCTCCTCTATTGGAGTTTTAACTTTTTCCTTAAAAAATATACTCATATTCAATAATAGTATATAATTTTTGCCAGTAAAAAACAACCCCGAATATTGCAGATAATAATGACAAAAAACCGACCGCCCTACTAGGGGCGGTCGGATAAATCCGTAAAAACGCTGGATTTATTTGATGATAACGAATTGAGATCCTTTCTCATCGTCCTGAACGTCTTTCTTAATGACTTCAACTGGCAAATCATTTGGAGCAATTGAAGCATTAATGTTTTTACCGTCGCTTTCTTTAATCTCATCTAAAAGAGAATTTAAAGAAACATTGTTTTTCTTGAATTCTTTCCAGAATTTATTCTTTTCCTGACGATTTTTCCATACTTTACGGAAATAAGCGAAGCAAGCAACGAATGGGATAGCTAACCATTGCCAAAAGGATTTTCCTTTTTTAGATTGAGCCACAGATCCGTTAAAAGCTAATGATTCTTGTTTAGTTGGTTGTTTTTCCTTTCTGTAAAAAGCAAACCACAAGATCAAAAGTAAAAGCAATAAATTCAATAGAGCTAAGAATTGACACCAAGTAATTTTAATTCCTTTGAATTGGTCAATTAAAGCGGCCAAGAACAAAGAATCTAAAAAGTCATTATCAGTTGGCGCGGCCGGCGGATAAACACAGGTAGTGCCTAAAATTTCAGGAGTCGGACTAGGAGTTGCAGTTGCTGTCGGTGTTGCGGTCGGAATATAGATGTATTTCGGACCATAGATAGCAAAGTATCCCAAATTCCTTGTTAATGAAGTTAATGTATTAGCACTGGTGCTTCTAGCTGTCGGCAACATAAACCAATTATTAGCATAAGTTGGAGTATGATAGTTAGTGAATGAGCTCTCAATATACCCAGAGGTATAACTATTCGGATAGGTAAAATTAATTATCGCATCCTTAGAAAGAGTCACTGCATGACAATTATCATTCTCAGCAATCACCTGAACAACCTTATTACCAATGATAGACAAGTTTCCAACTTTTACATTAAGCGCTGATAGATCGCTAGCGCGATAAACGAAAACGCTAATATTAGTATTGGCACTCACTGATCCAGCTAACACATTGTATCTAACATTAAAACCATCAGAAGTGGAAACATTACAAGTTCCGCCATTATTGGCTGTAACAACACAAGATGTTTGAGCTAAAGGTAAAGCCAAAAGATTATGCTGACAGATCGGAGGGGTTGGAGTGGTAGTAGGACTTACGGTTGGGGTCGGAGTGTAAGAACAATAATCTCCAACGGTAAAGTTCAAATAACCGGTAGCAATTTGGAAATATTGTTCGCCACAATTGGCTACATACATTTTCTTCCAAACGCCAACATAGATATTTTTAGTTCCTCCATTAGAAAAAGTAGTGTAGAAACTTCCATTAGGATTATTTGTGCTGGTAGTATTACCAACATCTCCTGACCAACGCCATTCGCAGTAATATCCGTAACATTCAAAAATGTCCTGAGTCTTGAATAGACTTTGCTGTCCGGCACAAACCGGAGTTGGATCACGATAAATAGATACGGTATTAATTCCAGGAGGAATACAAGTCGGTCCGTAAGTTGGCCAAGGGGTATAAGTCGGCCATGGAGTATAAGTTGGATACGGAGTTGAAGTCGGCCATGGAGACGGAGTCGGTGTTCCAGAACCAGATACTCTCACAGTAACTTTATCAGAAGCAGAACCTCCATCACCAGTACAAGTTATAACGTATGCTTTAGTACTATAAACTTTACCAGTTGATTCTGATCCCTCAGGATTTTTCTTACCAGACCAATCATCAGAAGCAGTACAAAAAGCTGCATTAGTAGAAGTCCAAGATAATCTAGCAGATTCTCCAGGAGAAACAGTGATCGGACCATTAGATCCATTAACTAAGAGGTTAACCGTAGGAAGAGCATCAGAGGTATTATTTACCGCAAGGTTATCACAACCATAAGCGACTCTTACACTGCCACAACCATCAGCCCAATCAGCACGAACTTCAACGCAAACGCTCTTTGTACCAGCTGAAGAAAAGGTAGTATTGAAAGAACCATTCGGTTTGTTGGAATTTGTATTATTCGCACTACCAGACCAATACCATGTGCAAGAAGCAGAATCACATTCATAAATATGATCAGTTCTGATATTTACTGATTGATTTACATTAGCTGGTTCCGGATTAAAATTGATACCGGTTGGATGAGCGGTTATTGGAGGACAAACAGCGCCATTAGCAACAGCGGCCATACCAAAAACCGGTCTAAAATTCAAACCATTTATCATTATAAAAGATAATAAAATAATTCCGGTCATCAAACCAAAGCCAAGTATTAAATTAATAGTTTTTTTCATATTCATATTATTTTTTATACGTTTTAAGCTTTTTTTCGACTTTTCAAATACTAAACGAAAAGTGATATCATTATATCATACCTTAATATAAAAGTCAACCCCCACAAAGGTGGCCCAATATTAGCAGCAAAAACCGCATTTCTTAATGCGGTTTTTTGAGAAAAACATTAAAATAAATCAAAAATCTACGAATTTTTACCTATTATCGCCATCCCCATGTAATACTCCCCTATCTTTTCTGGAAAAAAGCTTCTCAATATTTTCCTCAGCTATTTTATCAAAGGATAAAGAAAATTCCGTAGCTAATTGCGCTAAATACCACAACACATCGCCCATTTCTTTACTAATTTCTTTTTTAAATTCATCATTGATTTTTCCATCTTGATCACGAATCAATTTTTTTATTTTTTCCATCACTTCACCGGTTTCACCAGCCAAACCCAAAGACGGATAGATAAAATTATTTCCCAAATTGGGATAAATCGCGGTTTGTTGAGATTTTTCTTGGTATTCTTTAAAATTCATAATAATTTAAATTATTAACGCGGCTTTTTCACTACTAAATAGATATTGCCATTTTCATTTCCTGTTTTTTGAATCTTCCCGGAATTTACTATTTCAAAATCTGACCGTTTCGCCAATCTTATCAATTCCCTCTTTTTGAACATATGCACATAACGTTTAACCAATATCTTCCCTTCAGCGTCTTTCCATAAATAAAAAACATCATTCCAGCCTAAAGATGAAGCAAAAAACAATTTCTTTAATCTATTCCAAAATAAAATCTTCTTAGCGCGCGAATTTGACCATAAATCCCAAACCGTTAAAATTAAAGTACCTCCTGGTTTCAAAACTCTACGCGCCTCTTCCATAAATTCTTGGCGTAATTGTTTTGATGGAATATGATGCAAAACAGCAAAGCAATAAATTTTATCAAAATATTCATCAACGAACGGTAGCTGCAAAGCATTGGCTACTCTAAAATCAGCTTCAGAATGAATATCTTTAGCTTCCTTTATTAATTCCTCGGAAAAATCTACTCCAATATATTGAGCCCCCCTTTCCTTAATTTCCCGAAAAGCCCGTCCATTACCACAGCCCAAATCCAGAACCAAATCGCCATCCTTTATATAATCCAATAAAAATTTGGCATCCGGCCAAAAATAAGCCCTAGTTTTAGAAAAATGACCGGCAATCTTATTATAATCAGCCTTAACATCACTTAATAATTTTTCAGCTCTTTTTTGTCTCATAATTTTAATATAAAATATTTTTATACTTGCTTTAATATTTTTTCAGCGTAAAATTGTTTTATAACGATGAAAAACGAAATAATCAAAAAATTAATAAAAGCCAAGATTCATACAGAGAAAGATTTGAATGATTTTAAAAGAGAAATTTCCAAATCCTCTGGTGAAGACCCAATATCCAATCGCCGCTTATCAATGGCTTACTTAGATTTTACTAAAAATAAGAAAAATAAGAAAGACGCAAAATTATATGCCTTGTTAAAAACAAAAAAAATGCGTTCTTTGTCTGGAGTAGCGATTATTACCATTTCTACCAAACAATATCCTTGCCCCGGTCAATGTATTTATTGTCCCACTGAAAAAGCAATGCCGAAAAGTTATTTAAGTAACGAACCGGCTATTATGCGCGCTATTTTAAACAAATTTGATCCTTATAAACAAACGGCCAACAGAATAAAAGATTTAAAAATCAGCGGGCACCCAACCGATAAAATTGAATTAATCGTTATTGGCGGCACTTGGTCTTTTTTACCAGCACAATACAGAAAATGGTTTATTAAACGCGCTTTTGACGCTGCCAACGAAAAAACCAGTAAGACTTTAAAGCAAGCGCAAATGCTTAATGAAAAATCTAACAACCGCATTATTGGACTCACAGTTGAAACTCGTCCCGATTTTATTAATGAAAAAGAAATTGCCATGATGCGTGAATTAGGCGTTACTAGAGTAGAAATGGGAATACAAAGTATTTATGACAATGTCTTAAAATTAAATAAACGAGGACATTCCGTTGAAAAATCTATCGTGGCTACCAAACTTCTAAAAGAAGCTGGGTTTAAAATTTGCTATCATTTAATGCCCAATTTAATGGGTTCCACCCCTCAAAAAGACTTGGCGATGTTTAAAGAGATATTTAGAAATTCCGACTTCCAACCGGACTTATTAAAAATATATCCATGCGTAGTTTTAAAAGAATCTAAACTTTATAAATCATATTTAAAGGGAGAATACAAACCATACCCTGAAAAAACATTAAATCAATTAATGAAAAAAATAATGCTGGAAATTCCCTATTACTGCCGCATGCAAAGAGTTATTAGAGATATTCCGGCCACTAGCATCATTGCTGGGTCTAAAACCTCCAATTTGCGAGAAATGATTGATAGAGAAATAACCAAAAAGGGAGAAAGATGCAAAGACATCCGCTCACGAGAAGTAAAAGATTTATACGATCCCAAAGAAAAAATCCAATTATTCAGAATTGACTATGACGCATCCGATGGAAAAGAGATATTCTTATCTTGGGAAAACAAAGATAGAACAAAATTATTTAGCTTGTTACGTTTACGCATTCCGGAACATGTTTTAAAACAACAACCATTTTTTATTAAAGAATTAGAAAAAACAGCCTTAATCAGAGAAGTCCATACTTATGGTCAACTTTTGGGTATTGGGCAGAAATCTATTGCAGCTCAACATAAAGGATTGGGTAAAAAATTAGTAGCGGAAGCGGAAAGAATTGCCAAAAAAGAATTCCAACTAAAAAGAATAGCCGTCATCTCCGGCATTGGAGTCCGTGATTACTATCGCCACCTTGGTTACAAACTAGAAGGTACTTATATGACAAAAGATATTTAAAAAATCCGCCGATTGGCGGATTTTTTATTTAAATTAATCCAATTTTTTCTTTGACTTCTTTCATTGTAGCTTGCGCTATTTCTCGGGCTTTTCTTGCGCCGTCCTCATAAATTTTCATTACTGCCTTTCTATCTTTCATCAGTTCTTCTCTCTTGGCCTTAAACGGAGCAAAGTGCTCAATAATAGCCTGAGCCAAAGATTCTTTAATTTCACTATATCTTAATTTTTCTAAATTAACTTCTGTGCCATTAAACAAAGACTTATATTGCAACGAATCAAATTCTCTTAGTAAAGTTAGTAAATTATCAATGGCCGCAGTCATCAATGGAAAATCCTTGCTTTTCTTTCCTTTTTCACTTGGTTCAATAATCAGTTCTTCTTTGCCCAAAGAAATTTTTTCAAACAAATCATTAGAAGCAGTGGTCATAGACTTTATTTTTTCTTGAATTGTTTTCGGGTCGTCAAAAACACCAATATAAGAATCCGAACTTTTAGACATTTTTTCTAAAGGATTTTTAAGACTCATTAAACGAACGGTTCTAGTCAATAACGCTTTAGGCTCAGGAAAAACTTCTCCGAAGCGACGATTAAAACGTCTGGCTATTTCTCTAGATATTTCCAAGTGTTGTAGCTGGTCATCACCCACCGGCACAATGTCAGATTTATAAAGTAGAACATCCGCTGCCATTAAAATAGGGTAAGTAAACAATCCAGCATTAATATTTTCTGGTCGTTTTTTAGACTTATCTTTATATTGGGTCATTCTTTCTAAATCCCCCATTGGCGTCACGCAACTCAAAAGCCAAGATAATTCCGTTGTTTCCAATACATGCGATTGAATAAAAAGAGCGCATTTTTTAGGATCTAAACCTAAGGCCAAAAAATCAATGGCTAATTGCTCAATTTGTTTTCTTTTTTCTTCAGCCGAACTGGTATTCTCTGTTAAAGAATGAAGATCAGCCACAAAAAATAAACAAAAATTATCTTTGTCTTCCTGTAAATTAACCCAGTTTTTTATAGCTCCGAGATAATTGCCAAGATGCAATGTTCCAGATGGTTTAATTCCGCTTAATATTTTCATATATTTACATTTTACATTAAAATAAATAAAAAAAAAGCCCTGCCGAAGCAGGGCTTTTTACTAAATTTCCACAATAAACGGTAAAATCATAGGCCTGCGTTCGGTGCGTTTAAAAATAAATTCTCCAATTTTATCACGCAAATTTTCCTTTACATAAGCCCAATTGGTTGTGCGATCTTTAGAGGAAGTTTTACTAATAATATCTTTAACTAAAACATTAATCTCTCTAATAAAATCTTTAGATTCTTTCAAATAAACAAATCCACGAGAATGAACTTCCGCCTCTCCCTTCAATAATCCCGACTCTCCATCAATCATAGCAACGATTACAAGCATACCATCTTGCGCCAATTGCGTTCTATCGCGTAAAACCACCTCTCCCACATCACCAACACCTAAACCATCAACCATAACATAATTAGCCGGTACTTCCCCTTCAAACTTCATGGTGTTTTTTGTGAGATCTAGAATCTGTCCATTGTCAGCAATAGCAATACTACTCTTAGGCAATCCCAATTGCTCAGCTAAATCAGCATGGACTTGAAGCATGGAGTACTGACCGTGAATCGGCATAAAAAACTTCGGCCTAATCAAATTATGCATCAACTTCAAATCATCTTGCTGCGCGTGTCCGCCGGCATGAATATCCAACATCTTATAATGGAATACTTTTGCTCCTTGACGATAAAAATTATCTTTCAAGTTTTGTACGGCTCGTTCGTTACCCGGAATAACTGATGAAGAAAATATAATGGAATCTCCTTTATCAATCTTAAAATATTTATGCTCGCGATTAACTATTCTCATCAAAACCGCGCGATCTTCACCCTGTGATCCCGTACAAATAATAGTTAATTGGTTTCTATGCAAAGCCTCCGCTTCTTGCGCGGAAATAATTGTATTTTTACCAACTTGCAAATAACCCAATGCTCTCGTTATAGCTACGACGTTTTTCATAGAAAAACCATCAATAACTACTCGGCGACCATATTTTTCAGACAACCAAATCAATTGCTGAACACGGCCCACCAAAGAAGAAAATGTTGCTGCAATAATTTTCCCTTGGGATTTTTCAAAAATTCTCTCCAAATCCTCATAAATATTTTTTTCGGAAATAGAGTGCCCGGGTTCTTCGGCGCCAGTAGAATCAGCCATCAATAACAAAACTCCGCGTGAAGCCAATCTAGAAATCCTGCCCAAATCAACCGGAGGATCAATAATCGGGCTATAATCAAATTTAAAATCGGTCATGTAAAAAATAGTACCGACTTCTGTTTCAATAGCAAAACACATTGAATCGGGAATATTATGATTCACTCTAAAAGGATGAATCTTAAAATAACCGAGATTAATGCTATTTAATTTGGTTGGATCAATTACTTCTATTTTGAGACGAGGTTGATTCGGAAAATCCTCTTGGCGCTTCAAAATAAGAGCTCTAGTTAAAGGAGCTGTATATATCGGCGGATTACCTAATTTAGTGACAATGTAAGGTATGGCTCCGATATGATCAAGGTGTCCATGAGTAATAAACACCCCGACTATTTTCTTTTTATTTTTTTCTAAATACTCAATATTGGGGATAATAAAATCTACGCCCGGCATATCTTCTTCCGGAAAACGCAACCCGCAATCCATTACTACAATTTGATTCTTATATTCTATAAAACTCAAATTACGACCTACTTCTCCAAGGCCCCCTAAAGAACATACTTTAATATGCTCACCCGCTCCATCAGGATGTCGATGCTGCGGTCTTCTGCTTATAAACTTTCTTGATGTTATCATATTTTTCTTTACTTTAACGTGCCCTCAAGAGGATTTGAACCTCTATCTCCGTTAAGAGACAGGCTCCTGAAGCCTGCGTGTCTACCAATTCCACCATGAGGGCAAAAAGAATTGGCTTTAATTTATTTTTTCAAATAATTTATCGACTGTTAAAAAATTTTTATATTTTGATTGATTAATTAAAAAGTCCAAGTTTTCTAACTCTTGGGGCAAGGTCACTGGTCTTAGTCTCACTAATTCCGGGACTTCTTGATAATGATTATTTTTAATCGCCTTCCATGATCCGTCTTCTTTTTTTACTAGATAATAGCAAGCGCCATGATTCTGAATAAATAAGCTGTAATCATTTTCAATTTTCTCATTGACCCAATTAAACATGGAAGCTTCCGTCTCTCCCAAATTAATAGAGGTCATACTGAATTCTGGCGGGATAATAATTTTTTCTCCTTTAACTGCTTCTATTAAATAAACTTGTTCTATTTCTAATGGTGAATCAGCGCGATGTTTCTGGCATAAAAAACCTATTTTACCATCTAAAATTTCGTAAATTTCTACTTCATTATTTTTATGATAATGCCCAAAAGTCTTCGGAAGTTCCTGTCCGAGCATCTGCGGATAAATAATGGTTAAATCCCGACGCCATCCATTCTGCGCCTCTATATCTCTTTCCACATCATAAACAACAGCATCTCCGATTACACCATTATCATAAAGAACTGGCTTTAAATCGCTTATCCTTTTACTTTCTTTTTTCATTTATTTATTCTGACTTAAAAACTCTCTTAGTCTTTAAAAACCAATGATTAACATCATAATAT
This sequence comes from uncultured Candidatus Saccharibacteria bacterium, assembly GCA_964603535.1. Lineage (GTDB taxonomy): Bacteria > Patescibacteriota > Minisyncoccia > UBA6257 > JAAZHW01 > DAONDV01. Next base: position 18,975 of record CAZRVJ010000003.1, on the reverse strand, counting down.
CTGTCAGACAAAGAATTAAGCTTAGTCATATTATTTAAATCTAAATTAGTTAAAGAAACCATAATATAATGAGGGTTAAAGAGAAAAACAGCCGGAGCATCAGAATAAACAAAACTTTGGAACTTCTTTAAATTATCCACTCGTTCTGTTGTGTCAAAAGTTTGTCTCAATGATTCTAAAGCTTTATCAGCTCCAGAATTTTCGTAAAGCGCCAAATTAAAACCAGGACTGAGCTTCTGAGAAGAATGCCAGAAAGAAAATGGATCAGGATTATAATTCAACATATTACCAAAAATCAAAGCATCATATACTCGTGGTTCCAAATAATTTGATTGCAATTCTTTAGTAGAAACAATTTGAATTTCTACGCGGCATCCGATCTTAGCCCATTGTTCCTTTAAAATACTGGCTGCTTCAATTAACCCCGCTGATTCCGGAACGATTAATCTGAAAGAAAGCAAAGACAAGGTTTCTGAGTCTTTTGATAATTTTTTCTCTAAAATTCCATCACCATCATTATCTTTCCAACCATTTTTACTTAAAATATCACTGGCTTTTTCTAAAGAAAATTCCCAATTCAAACTAGACTCATAACCATTCATATCTGATAAGATAGGACCAGTAACCTCTTCCGATTTACCACCAAAAACTCTTTCAATCAATTCTTGACGATTAGTAGCATAATTTAAAGCGTATCTCACATTTTTATCAGCCAAAACTTTAGAAATGCTTTGGTTGAAAAACACGGCGTAATATCTAGCCAAATTAACATCCTTTTCTCCATAATGTCTATCTATGTTTTCTAAATTGTTGCTATTAACGCCAGAATACAAATCAATTTGTCGGGAATTAAAAGCTTTAATTGCTTCTGGTTCGCTTTGATAAAGCTTAACTGTATAAGAATTTATATAAGGACAACCCTGAAAATATTTTTCATTAGCAGTAAATTTATAATAATTAATAAAACCATTTTTACTTTTTTCAAATTTATCAAAAACAAACGGGCCTGTACCAATAGGTTGGAAATTATAATCGGATAAATACAAGTTTGCCAAAGGAATGGCGCTAAAAATATGTTCGGGAATTATTTTTTGCTTTAAATTTTCTTCAAAAAATGAGTAAGGATTTTTTAATTCAAAAATAACCGTGTATTCATTAAATTTTTGAACTTCCACTCCTTGCCAAGATGTAGATGAGCTTCGGCTTGCTGGATCTTTAATAGCTTTGATAGTAAAAACAACATCATCGGCGCTAAAACGCTCTCCATCGTGCCACGAAACATCCTGTCTCAAATGTACTATCCATTTTTTACCATCTTCGCTCTTTTCTATTGACTCGGCCAAATCATTAACAATACCACCGGCTCCATCACTTTTTACCAAACCATTAAAAACCAAAGAACTTAAATCTTTGTCTATGTCATTTTGCGCTAAAATAGGATTTAAACTAGTAGGTTGTCCAACAAGGCCTTCCCTCAAATCACCTCCTCTTTTAGCTATTTTGACAGTATTGGCTAAATACCAACGAACCGCCAAAAAAACAGAGCAGATAATAATAAAAATTGCCGCAATTTGAAAAATCTTTTTTTCCTTTGGAGTTAATACACTCCAAAAATTTCTCCAATAAGAGCGAGAAATAAATTTTTTAATATCCATAAGGATTATTAATTAAAAACTCTTTTAATTAATCAATTATCAAAATTGATTAAAAAAAATTAACTCAATAAAAATATGGCTATGCTGGATAAAAATAAAAGCGCAGCCAATACGATAGTGCTTCTAAAAATAAGAGTCTCAAACCCTCTACGTTTATGATAAAATTCTCCTTGTTCATCTCCACACCCAAAAAGGCCACCTAATCCAGAACCGCGTTGTTGTAACAAAACAGACACAATTAAAAGCACGGATACTACAATTTGAATAATTTCTACAATATTCTTTAAATTCATATTTTTTATTTAATCACTTTTTTTTGCTAAATTAAATGCAAAGTTAATCAATGAAATAATTAAATTCGCCCAAATCAATGACCAACCAACAGGGATAACTAAATTAGCTGGGAAAATTTGCGTCACTGCCCATAAAATTAAGGCATTGAGAAGCAAGCTTGCCAAACCAAAAGTTAAAACAATTAAAGGACCGAAGAAAAATTTTAATATAGGCTTTACTAATACATTCAATACCGCCAACACAGCAGATATTTCCGCCAATACCAACCAATCACCACTAAAACCAACACCCGGAACAACTTCTGCAATAATCCAGATGCCCAAACCATTAACTAAAATTTGGATGATAAACTTAGAAATAAGCTTAAACATTGTTTTTATCTTACCAAAAATCAAGAAAAAAAGCAAACTAGGCTGAAATCTTATTTTCGGTATTACCCTTAAAAACAATCAATTTATAACCGATAAAATTCCAAATGATATAACCTCCGGTAGCAATTAGCTTAGCAATATTCTCCCAAATCTGCGGACTGAGACCCAATGATGGCTCCATAATAGTAGTAAAGAACCACAAGATAATACTATTCAATAAAAAGCCAATAATACTAACAATAAGAAATCTTAAAAATTCTCCAGCCACTTTTTTACTTTGGCTTTGGAAAGTCCAATATTTATTCCAAAAATAACTATTTATATTGGCTGCTAAGAAAGAAAAAACATTAATCAAAATCAAAGAAGAACCGGAATAAATATGAAAAGCATAACTCAATAAATTCAACACGCTAAAATCTAATAAAGTATTAGAGATGCCAACTAATCCATATTTGGCCAATTGTTGGAAGATGGCTATTTTTTTACCAATGAAATTAGCAACCATCACGCCCACAACGGAAATAATGGGCAAAAGAACCAATAACGCCCAGCGCCATTGCCAATAATCATTTAAAATACCTAGATTCATCCAAACCGGCCAAATTAACCAGGCGATCATTTCGCCGATTATTGCCGCAAAGATTAAATCTTTTTTTGTTGTCATTGTTTTAAAATAAAAACGCGACAAAATTATTTTTTATAAAATAAAATTTCAATAAAAGAAATTAGATGCGGGCCCACTCCGATTCGAACGGAGAACTTCGATTTTGGAGATCGACATTTTACCATTGAAACTATGGACCCCGAATCCCCGTTATTTTATATTTTCTGACATTTCGCCGAAGGCGAATCTAATGTCAGCCTGGAGCGAAGCGAAAGAAAATATATAAATCCCCAAAGCATTTTTGCGAGATTTTGCCGTCCGCCAATTAGTAAGGACGAATCGCAAAAATGCGAAGAGCCCGTTAGGGCGACCCATAGCGAAGCTATGGGGATTTCTACTTCTTCATTTCCTTATGACTAGTATGAGCTTTGCACTTGGAGCAATGTTTTTTTAATTCAATTTTCTTTTCCACTGTCTTCTTATTTTTAGTGGAATAGTAATTGATGCCTTTGCATTTTGTGCATTGCAATTTAATTAATCTGTCTTGAGACATAATTTTAAATTAAAAGCTAAAAATCAAAACTGACATTAACGACTACTTTTAACTCTGAGCCAATGACCAGACTTCCCCGCCTATGGCGGGGTCCCGCCATCATTAATTCTATTATAAGTGGCGGAAGAACTGAAGAGTGTCACTTCATAATAGTTAAAATAGTGCCACTTTCTGACTCGGAGCCAATGACCAGACTTGAACTGGTGACCTACCCCTTACCATGGGGTTGCTCTACCAACTGAGCTACATTGGCATATTTCGGTGGGTAGGGCAGGATTTGCACCTGCGTAGGCCAGTGGCCGACAGATTTACAGTCTGTTGCGTTTGACTACTCCGCCACCTACCCGCAACAATATTTATTCTTTATTTATCCCACCGCCTTTATATCTGAGCCATCTCCCGGATTTGGACCGGGGACCTACTGTTTACAAAACAGTTGCTCTACCACTGAGCTAAGATGGCAAAGGTGGTGGGACAAGTAAAAATACTACCTCATCCAACAAATATTTTTAAACCTCTTCGCTTTTTTCTTCCGGTCTTTCTTTTTGTAACTGAGGTGCTACTTTCGTTTTTCTAGGACGTCGCGTTGTTTTTTTCTTTTGTACAACAACCTCAACGTTCGGATCTAAATCAAACTTTTTAACAACCTCTTCCTTACCAATTATCAATACATCAACTTTATTATTAAGATTAACTGTTTTTTCTGGTTTTGGCAATGATTCATCAATATTTTTATCAACCCCAGTAATTAATTCAATATCCCCTTCTGGATTTTTAAATTCATCTTGTTGTTGAACATTATCAATATTTATTTCCTCCTTAGCTATCAAATTATCATCAGCTTTAAAAATAGTTTTTGGTTTAGAATGGCTTTTTAAAGTATCCAAATGTTTTTGAAGATAAGTATCTATCCTCATCAAAATTATTCTAGAACGTCTGAGAACTTTTTCCAAAAAACTATTAACCTTGGCATCAATTTTTTCAATAGGAATTTTATGAATAAATTTTCTTTTTTTATTCAATAAAGAACCAGCTTCAACATTATGTTCAGTTCCCCCTTCTTCGTCTTTTACTTTTGGCAAATTCTTAATAATCAGCCAAACAATCAAGCCGAAACAAAGCAATAATATAATTTGCGGAATTAAAGAAAACATATCTTATTGCGCACAAAAAATTGCGCGTATTTATTATATCACTAAATTTCAAAACGTGAAAATCTTAAGACCTTAATATTTTCACCAGTCTTAGAAATATAACCCTTGATCAAATCACTAATAGTTTGATTAGGATCTTTGATATACGCTTGATTCAACAAACAAAGCTCAGAAAATCTTTTCTTTAATTTTCCTTCAATGATTTGTTCAACAATTTTTTCCGGTTTTCCAGAATCCTTCATTTCTTCTTTAGAAATTTCTTTTTCTTTGTTTTTAAATTCTTCAGAAATTTCATCTTCGCTTACAAACTCTGGAGACATAGCTGCAATTTGCAAACAAATTTCGTGAGACAATTCTTTAAACAAATCATTTTTTGCCACAAAATCAGTTTCACAGCGCAAATCCAATAAAACTCCTACTTTACCACTAGCATGAATATAGGATTCAATCAAACCACTCTTTGTTTCTCTGGAGCTCTTTTTTAAAGCTGTTGCCTGCCCTTTTCTCTTTAAAATCTCTTTAGCCTTTTCCAAATCTCCTTTAGATTCATCTAAAGCATTATTACATTCCATCACTGAAGCGCCAGTTTCTTCTCTTAATTGTTTAACTATATTAATGTCCATTTTTTTAATAAATATTAAATTTATTTTTTCTCAACGACAATTTTTTGCTTGTTCTCATTAAACGCCGAGATTAACTGATTCAAAATATATTCCACGCTGGAGCGAGTATGATCGCTAGCGATAATAGGATAATCAATCATCCTGGGATCAGAATCGGTATCAAGAATGCCGATGATTGGAATATTTATTTTCTTTGCTTCTTTTACTGCTGTTTCGTGCAATTTGGTATTAACAACCAATAAAGCATCGGGCAATCTATCACATTTATCCAAACCTTTAAACATTTCGGACAAATCAATAATTTCTTTTTGAAATTTAATTCTTTCTTTTTTGGTATATTTTTGTAATTCACCTTTGGAATCTTTTTCTCTTAATTCTCTTAAATATTTCAAACGAGTATAAACAGTTTTGAAATTAGTAAGAAGTCCTCCAATCCAATGATTAATAGCGCACCAACATCCGGCTTTTTCTGCAGTAGTTTGAACCAAATCTCTAATCATAGGATTTGTTCCGACAATCATTAACATTTTTCCTTTTTGACTTAAATCTCCAATAATTTTTTTGGCTTCTTCTAATTGATCATAAGTCTTCTCCAAGTCAATGATTTCTAGACCATTTTTAGCTCCAGCAATATACTGCTTCATGCGCGGATTGGTCTTAGAAGTACGATGACCAAAGTAAACACGAGCTGTAATCATTTCGTGCAAAATTTGGCTTTTCTCTTGAGATACTTCACTCATATTTGAATTATTGTCTATATTTAACATATTTAATATTCTATAAAAAAATAGGAAAAAAGCAAGCCCCGCACCTTTTGTGAATAACATTTACCGGGCTTATCTCACTTTTTTATACGAGATAAGCCAAGCTCACAAAAGGTACGAGGTAAGACCCTTCTTTAACAATATTGCTTTTTTCAAAACTTTGTATTAAGATGAAATATATGAAAAAAGATATACATCCAAAATATCACGAAAAAGCGAAGGTTAAATGCGTTTGTGGCAATTCTTTTGAAGTAGGATCTACTCAAGAAGAAATTCAAGTAGAAATCTGCTCTCATTGCCATCCTTTTTATACTGGCAAAGAAAAAATGATTGACACTGCCGGAAGAGTAGAAAAATTCAAACAACGCGTTGCCAAAAAACAAGAATTGAATAAAAAAGCCAAAAAGGCTTAATTTTCATCATCTTATGGACGAAGTCAATAATGTTATTGTTGAAATTAGAGCCGGAGCCGGTGGCGAAGAATCGGCTCTTTTTGCTTTTGAATTATTTAGAATGTATCAGAAATATGCCGCCAGAAAAAATTGGCAAATGACCATGTTGGATTCCAACAACACTTCTATTGGAGGTATCAAAGAAGTAAGCTTTGAAATTTCCGGGATAGGAGCTGACATTTTAAAAAATGAAGCTGGAGTGCATCGTGTACAAAGGGTCCCAGAAACAGAAAAATCAGGGAGAGTTCACACTTCAACCGCTTCTGTAGCTATTTTAGCTAAACCCAAAAATGTAAATATACAAATTAGCCCGCAAGACTTAGAAATTACCTTCTGCAAATCATCCGGAGCCGGCGGACAAAATGTTAATAAAGTAGAAACAGCTGTAAGAATCTTACACAAGCCCAGTGGCGTAATCGTTGCCTGTCAAAACGAACGATCTCAATTCAAGAATCGCGAGAAAGCTATGGAGATATTACAAGCTAGACTATACGAAGCTAATTGGAACGCTAGCCAAGGGAAATTATCTGACGAACGCAGACAACAAATCGGCACCGGAGATCGCTCCGAAAAAATAAAAACCTACAACTTCCAACAAGACAGACTCACCGATCATCGCCACAAAAAGAATTGGCACAATCTAGAAAAGATTATGGAAGGAGATTTAGATCAAATATTTGATTATTACAAACAAAATGCTAATCAAAAAACCGCTTAAAGCGGTTTTTTGATTGATTAATTTTATGACTTCAGAAAAGCTGCGCCTTCATCAGGATCCATAGGTGTGATTTCTATCCCCGTATCTATTTCAAAACCAGCTGAGATGCAAACCCTAGGAATAATTTCAATATGCCAATGAAAATCGCGAGATTTATTTTTATCACAAACCGGAGTTGTGTGAATGAAAAAATTTAAATCCGGATCTGAGACCTTATCTCTTAAAACCATCAATCCCCTTTTTAAACTTTCAGCCACCGACTTGGTTTCTTCAAAATTCGCATCTTCAAAAAAGGGAGAATGCTCTTTAGGATAAATTCTTAATTCAAATGGCTCACGAGAGATATAAGGAGTAACGAGCACTGATTTTTCATTTTCAAAAATAACTCTTTTTCTATCCTGTAATTCAAAATCAACTATTTCACAATAAAGGCATTTCTGATTCTTCTTCCAATATCGCCTCACGCCGTCAAACACTCTCTGAGCGGATGAAGAAACTACCGGCAAAGCAATCATTTGCAAATGCGGATGATAAATAGAAGCGCCAGCTGAAAACCCCCAATTATGATAAATGGAGATATGTTTAACTTTTTTATCTTGAGCTAATTCCCGATATCTTTTTTGCAATGACTGCAACAAAACCGTCAATTCTTCAATAGAATAATCGCTTAATGGCCTAGCATGATCTCTGAGAACAACTACTTCGTGATGACCGTAGCCATTTATTTTTTCATAAGGTCCAATACCCGTTTTCTTTACGGATTTAATATGCCCGCTTAATGCAGGAAATTTATTATCAATAAATCTTACGAGCCAATCTTTAGAGCCCGGTAAACCGCCCTCCATTAAAACAGGGCCATTGCCAGAAGCTTCAAAATCTTCAAAAGGGCATTTATCAATAGGAGTTACCAAACGATCTAATTTTTTAGAAGCCATTTCCGATGGCCTTTTATTTCTACTTGTAGCAATAACAATCCAATCACCAGAAACGGGATCTTGTCTTAATTCAGAAATATTTTTTGATGGATTAATTTGATTATGCTCCATAATCATCTGACGCACGATGATAAACCTTTCTCCAAAGATTAAATCTAATTTTGATTACTTCTAAAAGAACTTTTAGATAAGCTGAGGCTTTAACGTGTGAACGTGTATCATTAACCCAAGTAATACCCACTTCTTTAATTTTATAACCCAAAAGCTTGGCGATGGCTAAAACTTCCACGTCAAACCCCCAACGAGTAATAGTTAAACGAGAAAAAATTCTTTCAGCCGCGTCTTCTGTAAAAGCTTTAAATCCGCATTGTGTATCCTTTACATTAGGCACTGCCATTATCCTGATAAATAAATTACCGGCTCTACCCAAAATGCGTTTCAAAAGCGGTTGATACAATTCTACACTAGCGCCACTAATAGCGCGTGAACCTATTACAACTTTATAACCTTCTTTGAAAAATGGTTGTAATTTTGCAAACTCCTCAATTTGAGTGGAATTATCCGCGTCCATAAAAAGACGAATATTGCCCTTAGCACTCATCATTCCTTGCGCTACTACTCCCCCTTTACCTTTATTTTCTGCATTATCAATTAAATGAAGATTCTTGATGACCGGCATCAACTTATCTACAACTACGGCAGTATTATCTTTGGAAGCATCGTTAACAACGATAATTTCATAAGAATATTCAGCTTGTGATAAAAATTTATCTATATCAAAAAGCGTACTAGTGATTCGTTCCGCTTCGTTGTACGCGGGAATAATTACTGATAAATAAGGTTTGGCCATTTTTTTAAAACAAGATCAATAATTATAAAAAATATATAGATCTGCTTTTTAATAATCTTAAAAAAACAGATAATTAAGAATCTTGCTTATTAATTAGACTATCTTATTTTTATTATAACAAAAAATGACAACAAAAACAAAAACAATGCTATTTGGCAACAAAAACGAACCACAAAACTAAAGACAAAACCAAAGAAAGAGCCTTTAAGCCAAAATTATTGGTGATAAAACCGTACCAAGCCCCTTTCTTTTCGGGGAATTTTTCTTTAAGAAAAGTATCAATAATATTTTGCAAACAAGAAGAATTGGGAACTTTTTTTAGCTTCCCTTCATAAGCCACAGAAGCCTCGCCTCTTTCTTCTGAAATAATGATAACCAAAGCATCAGTCTTTTCGGAGATACCCAAGCCAGCGCGATGACGAGTACCCAAATCGCCTAGTTTTTTGATTCCTTCAGCCAAAGGTAAATGAACAGCAAATCTCTTGATCATATTATTTTCAATAATCACGGCTCCATCGTGCCCAGGAGAACTCGGATCAAAAATACTTAATAATATAGGCATAGAGATAGCTCCACCTAAAAAATGCCCACCAGAAAGATAAGCATCAACTGATTGTGTGCCAGGAATAATAATTAATGCTCCTATCTTTTTATTTACTAAATAATCAATAGATTGGATTAAAACATTGATAAAACTAGGAAGTAAAGGTTTTTTACGTTTAAAAGAAAAAACATTTTTACCAAAAACAGCAAACATTTCAAAAAACCTTCTTAGTTCTTGTCTGAAAACTACTATAAAAATAATAACTAAAAAAGTAACAATAAAACTCAATATTTTACTGGTTAGATTAAAACCAAAAAAGTTTGCTGCAGAATACAAGAAAATAATAGTTAAAAAACCGCCCAATACCAAAGAAGAATTGGTTTGTTTTACAAGTAATAAGACAATATACACCAAACAAGCCACGATTAATACATCAATGGCGTTCGCTAAATTAAAATTAATAATAAAATTTTGAATAAATGAAAGTAATCCCATCATATTTTTTAATTATTAAATAAAGATCCGCCTTCCATCTTTATTAAAGACGGAAGGTCGGCTTGAACTAATTGAAAAAACAAATAAATTCTGTTATTTACCTCTCAATTTATCAAAGAAATTACCTATTTTTTGCCAAATCCCCACGCTCTCTTTAACAGTTTCAACTTGAGCGCGTTCTTTAATCTGGCTCTGCAATTGATTTATATTATTAAATAAAGGTCTGCCATCAAAACCGGTAATAACGGATTCTGCTGTAATCTTTTTAGAGCCTTCATTCCAAATACCCCTTACTACAACAGCATCACCAGCAGATAAATCATTGATAGTTGCTAAGACGCTACTAGTAGCAGGACAATGAGCTCCTACAACCTGGATGCAAAAAACCGGCTCTGATTTTACTATTTTTGTCTCACTAGTAACCGCTACTGTCTGATCACCATGAGATAATGTTTGTAAAACAAAAGTATTCATTACATTATTAACCGAACCGATTATTCCTTTGAAAAGAGTAATTCTTTTTTGAAGAGAAATGTTTCTGATAGTTTTAGCGTGGATCAAATGACTATCTGTTTGGTCTAAATATCCAAAAACATTAATAACATCTCCAACAGAAAATTCGTCCAATCCTGACTCTACCCAATATTGGCGAACCAACTTAGCCTCTTCAATATTCACAGAATAATCATATCCGAATATAGAAATACCAACTACATTAGCGCCAATGTCGGTAATTTTAGCTGAATTAGCCAACACTTCAGAATAAGAACCATCGCTAGTAAATGAACATTCGCTAGATTCTCTGCAAAGATTAGAGCCATTAATCTCTTTAATAGATAATGACTGCTTCAAATCTGCTTCCGGAATATTTTTAATAAACGGACCAACTGGATTTGCTGTGATAATCGGGCTAATGCTCGGAGAAGCAGAAGCAGATGGCTCAGAGGTGGGCGTTGCAACCCCTTGAGCTGAAGCAAAACCAGCCATTGTCGGCAACAATGACACAATTAAAGAAAAAACTACAATAAATTTACTCATATAAACTGATAAAGGCGGATTTAACGCGACTTTCCACCTATTGTTATTTTAGCATAAAAATCGTCAAAATGAAAGCTTTTTGTCAAAAATCATCTATTTATGCCACTTTTTACACCCCTGGCAACATCGCGCAGGGAGACCAAAAACCAAACTGCGTTCAAAATGACAAAGGGCCAGGTTTTACTCAAAACCCCATAAATCACCAAAAATAGACTACCGAGACAATTGGCCAGGTCATATTTAAAGCTCTCATTGCTCCATCTTTTATTCTCGTTAAGGATAAAAGCAACCAAAATCAATGAAGCCCCCACGAAGCCAATAATCAAAGTAACCATTTATGCTTGGCGCGATAAATCTTCTTAGACTTTATGGTTATAGCCAGGACACTCAAAACCGCGATATAAGTATAAATTAAAATCTCCGGCAATTTATAAAAACTGCCCAAAAATAAGTCCAAAACCCAAAGGCCAAAAACAAGGATTGTCCAGCCGATGACAAAAAGCTCTCCAGGATGATGACCGTCATGAATATGACACCATCTTTCAAATTCTTTTTGTCCAGCATAGATAGCCAAGATGCCAATATAAATAGCAGCCAAAGGACCCAAGCATTTAACTAGAGCATTCCCCTTTACGAGATCAAAAATAATCACGGTATAAAAAACTAATGTCCAAAAATAAACCAAATACCTCCAAAGACTTGAGGAGTTAAAAAAAGAAGTCATATTTATAATTATCTAAATGGCGTGGCATCGCAATTATTATTTTCCATGCCACAACTTAACTGCAACCATTCGTAAAAAGCCTTTGGATCACCTTCAATAGCAAATATCACCTTCTCTATATTAGCAAATTGCTTTAAGGTATTGGTCATTTCCGACAAAAATTGAGCAGACCCACAACTAGAACTAGCATTAGGAACTAATGAACGAATATCCTTCAAATCAACATAAGCTGTTTTTTCATCAATATTGATTTTCTTCAAAATGTCTTTAGTAGCGCTGGAAAAAAATGAAGTATAGCCATTTTTTTGTTCCTCAGCGGTAGGACCCTTAAATAATTCCTCCAAAGACATCTGGCCCACAGCTAAAGTCTTGGGGATTTCCCTACTCACAGGATAAACCAAGGAACAGTCCTGAATATTGGCATTTTTTTGTGAATTACCAAAATAAACGGAAAAACTGGTTTTCTCAATTGCCGACGCGCCACATCCCGATTCCGGCATAAGCTCAGCAGGATTACCATGACGAACCCATTGGTCATTAACGCAGATCCACGCATCCTCATCGCCACCCAAAAAACGAATCGCCACAACAAAAATTACTAATATCAAAAATACGCTAATAGTTAAATTAATAATAGTTTTATTCAACATATAATTATTATAACAACATAAAATAAAAAAAATACAGCAATATCACAACTACTTCTGGCAATAAATATTATTTAATATCAAAAATCTTATTTTTCTCCTTAGCGCCTTTAATTAAACGAATTTGAGAGCGCCCAACATTAAAATATTCTTCCAAAACCTCAAAAATAGCCAAATTAGCCTCATTATTTTTTGGCTTTTCTTTCACCTTAACTTCAAAACTATCATCTGATTTTTTGATAATTTCCCTTTTTTTGGAATTAGGAAAAGCTTTAACCTTAACCAACATAGCCTTGTTTAGCCCAGAACTCTTCGGCTTCAACCTCTAATTTATTAAGACGAGTATAATAGTCAGGAAATTCTAAAAGATGGACTAGAGCTATTTTCCCAGTAGTAATGGAATCGTCGTTAGAGACATTGGTTTTGGAATTCTTTGTGCCGTGTTCCAATTCAATGTCCAAACCAAGACGAAACTGATCTACATCAAAATGTTTCCAATCAACGCCTAAAGTATCGCCGATTTGCTTGGCTTCTTCAGCCGTAAAATTTGCTTTACTCATATGCTCATTATTTTTATTAAAATAGACCTTTTATATTCACACCCGTAGAAATAATCAAATAAAAATTATTTTACACTGGATATGTTTTAATGATTAATAATTCTTTTTATTGTTGGCGCCAACTGCGCTAGAATATCATGAATACTCGTCTCACATATTTTAGCATAATTTTCTATAGAATTTAAATGTCGGGGGTCATTAGAAAACACTTCAACTTCATCCTCTAAGTTAATATCAATATTTGAAACATCCAAAGCAGTTAAATTCATGCATACTTTACCCAAAATCTTTAATGGTTGATCTTTATAATACATATAACCCTTGTTGCTACTACTCTTGGGTACTCCTTCAAAATAACCACAAGGCACCAAGGCCACCCTCATATCATGATCGGCTTTAAAAATACAATTATAACTAATTGCTTCTCCACTCTTTAATTCTTTAAGATTAACGACTTTTGCTTTCCAAGAAAGAATTGGCTTCAAATTCAATTTTTTATCCCTAGTAACATCAAAACCATACAAAGCAGCGCCCATTCTTATTAAATTACTCTCCGCCTTATCTAGATAACTAGTCCCGGTTGTAGCAGAAAAATGGAATATCCCATCTTGAAAATAACTCTTATAAATCTTTAAAGCTTTCTGCCAAACTTCCAATTGCCTTAAGGTAAAATCATCACTATTAGCATTATCAGCATCTGCCAAATGCGTCAGAAGCCCCTCAATTTTAATATTTTTATTACTTTGTAACACATCAATAGTTTTATTCAATTCATCCAAAGCAACGCCGTGTCGGCGCATCCCGGTATCAATTTTAATATGTACCCTTAAAGGAAAGTCTATTTTTTGGCTAAAAACCTCCGCTTGCCTGAGAGAATTGATAGATAATGTTTTATTTTTCATTCTTTTCAGTTGCCCAAAAAGAGGCTCCAAAACATGGCCTAAGATAATTAATTCCTTCTTAATCCCGATATCCCTCAATAGTTTGGCCTCCATAAAACTATCAACCACAAAAAAGGAAATATCTGGGTTTTTATCCAAAAACATAGCCATTTCTCTCAAGCCATGGCCATAGGCATTACTCTTTAAAACAGCGGCTAATTTTTTATCGGGGAATTTATCTCTAAACTCCTTAATATTATGCAATAAATTATCCCCACTAATTTCAATGCGTAAAAGATGGCTATTTTTATTATCGGATAATATCTTTTTCCCCCATTGTCGCAAAAGATTTAGAGTTCTCATTTTTTAAAACAAACTATTATCTCCGGTCTTTTTCGAAGTCTTAACAATCTTTTTATTTTCTTGCAAACCAGCTGCCTTTCTATAATTACAATATTCGCATTCATATTCCGCTTCGGGAATATTAGGCTGCTCCAAACAATGTTTAGCATCAATCACAACTTGCTCTACCCAATCACTATTGCCACTATAAGCCAAGACTGAAATATTAAACTCCAATCTCGCATCAAAAGCCTTCAAATCTTTACGGCCATTGGCGTAAACAAAATACGCGATATCGGAAACTTTAAAACCATTCTTTCTCAAAAGCCATTGATAAATTTCTACTTGTCTTTTATAAGCTACTTTATATTCGCCGTCTAAGTTCACTTCATAATCACTGCTGGTAGATTTATAATCAACAACAAATAAAGTTCCGTCTTTATCAACCCATAAATCATCAATAGCGCCGAAAACCAAAAAATTGGTAGCTCTATGCAGATAACGCACGCCCGTAAAATTATGTCTCCACTCTTCCATTTTTTCATGCTGAAACGGAATCAAATCAATACCATAATTTTTCATTAACGGATGAGCTTCTTTTTTAGAACGATGGATATCAAACTCTTTTTTCAATAAAGCATCCACGGCGCTATTTAAAGTAAAAGCCGGGAAAGAAGGACGACTAATACCAAACTTTCTATCCAAATAAAAACAACGTGGACAATTTAAAAATAGTTCCAATTTTGTTCTACTAATTTCAAACGGTTCTTTTGATTTTGCATCAAATAATCTTTTTGCCATAAATAATTTTTTATCTAAAATATCAAACTAGTTTAACTGAATCACTAACCAAGTTAAATAAGTGGCGAAGGGCACCCACAAGGCATAAGGAATTAATAAAATTCCAGCCCAGGAAACTTTTCGCCAAAGAAGAAATATTAACGCGACTACCGTTACTTCCAAGAGTATCATTTCTATAAAACTCAACAACAACAAATGCCAACCAAAAAATAAAAAATTCCAAAAGACATTTAAAAAGGCATTTAATAAAAATAGAAACACAACCCATTTAAATATTTTGTCGCGTGGAAATTTATTATAAAACAATAAAGCGGAAATAGCCGACAAAATAAAAATTATCGTCCAAACAATTCCAATAACATATCCTTCAGGAACAATGGATGATAAATGCAAATTATTATACCAATCCATTCCATTGCCAACAACCCAACTACCGCACACGGAAACGAAAATCGTAATTAAAGGAATAACAATATAATTAATTTTTAACATAAATTATTTTATTAAAAAACGACTCTCTGCTTTTAATTCTAACAAAATAATAATATAAAGTAAAAAAAGAGCCACTACGTTGAGTGGCCCATAAGCTGTTGGAGGATTATATAAAATAGTACTTGTACTATCAGGCAGAGACTGTGTCTCTTTTTCATTTGTAATTATAGATTGCTTGAGCAATCTGATGTGAGAAAATACTCAAAATGAAAAGTGTTTATTTAAAAACACTCCTGAAAAAAATAATAATAAAACGAAGGACAAGTAAGAATTTTTATAAAATCCTCAAAATATTTTAACAAGTTGATTAACAACTCTTGCTGATTTAATTATACCTGAAAAAAATAGTCCGAGTCAATAACTTGCTCGGACTATTGTTTACCCGCTAAATAACTTTCTAAAATCAAAGCGGCTGCATGGTTATCCACATCACGAATGACCATTGGCTTTCTACTTTTTATTTTTCTTCGCGATTCAAAGTCAGCGCTCTCTGCTTGTTTGGAAGAAAAAATTTCATTCTGAAATTCTATTGGCAAACCAGCTTCGTCACCAAGCTCTTTTCCAAACTCGCGCGCCTTCTGAGATATTTCCGTTTCTTGAAAGTTCAGTGATAAAGGTAAACCAATAACTACTTTGATAATTTCTTTTTCTTGAATAATCTTTTTTATTTTTTCCATCAATTCTTTTTTGTTGGAAAAATAAATAATATCTCCGGGCATAGCAATCTTGATATCAACATCAGCAAAAGCTAAACCAATTTTTTTTGTACCAAAATCAATTCCTAAAATTCTCATATCACTTAGTTAAAATTATTGCTCCCTTTTTAGTAATAGCAATAGTATGTTCAAAGTGAGCTGACAAACATTCTTCTTTGGTTACAAAACTTCCATCAAATCTTTCTACCACGTCTCCCGATCCAAGACTCACCATTGGTTCAACAGCGATCACCAATCCTTCTTTTAATTTCATTCCTCTACCAGGATCACCAAAATTTAAAACATCAGGATCTTCATGTGGTTTATAACCAACACCATGACCGGTGAGCATTCTCACTTCTTTCATTCCCTGACTTCTTACATATTTTTCTATAGTGTAACCGATGTCACCTAAAGTGGATCCCACTTTGCATTCTTTGATAGCCAAGTCCAAAGATTTTTTTGTAACACTAATTAATTTTTTAGCTTGTTGAGAAATCTCTCCCACTCCAACGGTAATAGCCGAATCCGTAAACAACCCCTTGTACTCCATACCTAAATCTAAAGATAAAATATCTCCGTCCTGTAGAGGTTGACTATTAGGTATACCATGGACGACTACACTATTAACCGAAGCGCACAAAGTTGCCGGATAAGCGCGAATCGCAAAATCTGGTTTATAATTTTTAAAAGCAGGTTTCCCTCCAGCTTGCTTAATATAATTTTCCGCCAACCAATCTAATTCTTTAGTAAAAACACCGGGCTTAACTTTTTTTGCTAAATCTCTTAAAATTCTTCCTAAGATTTTTCCACCTTCTTTTATTATTTTTATTTCTTCTTCAGTTTTCAATTTGACCATTTAAATAATTAATAATATTACGCGCGACTCCGTCAGGAGAATCTTCACCGCCAACTTCTACAACTTTATATCCTCTATTTTGTAAATAACTAAATATCGGCTCTGTTCTCTCTTTATATTCTTTTACTCTAGTTTTCATTATTTCTTCCGTGTCCAATAATCTCTTCTTCAAAATTCCGCCACACATTGGACAAAGAGTAAGATTCTTACTCTCTTCAGAATAAACAATGGGATGACGGCAAACGGAGCAAACTCTTCTGTGTGTATTTCTAAAAATAGAAGTGGCTTCGTCAATTTTGATTAAAAGAATAAAAATATTCTCTTTTCCATAAATTGATTCCCAATAAGGGATTTCATTTTCGGCTTCATAAAGAGTCCTCGGAGAACCGCTAAATACTAGACTTCTTTTTTCCTCATGCATTTCTGCAACCTTTTTATTGATAATATCAGTTACCCATTCCGGTGTGCACAACTTGCCCTCTTCATACAATTTTCTCTCCCTTTGAACAATAGGATTATTTTGCAGATTTGGATTAAAAATTTGATCTTCTATTAACTGAGAAGAACTAATCTGCTGAAAATCCAAACTTTCTTCAATAATTTCAGCTTGAGTATCTTTTCCTGCGCCAGGAAAACCGTATAAAATAACTATTCTTGGTGTATTCATAAATATCTTGGATTTTATCATATTTTTTCTCGTTTGTTAAATATCTTATACCCCACCAACAAAAAACCAAAAAAAACAAAAAACGACCACCCATAAGGCGGTCGTTTACAAAAATCTATTAAAATCCTTCGTATTCTCTCATTACTAATTGAGATTTGATTTGTTTAGCTGTTTCCAATGCTACAGACACTACGATCAAAACGGAAGTACCTCCAATGGTTAAAGCAGCATTATCACTTACTAATTTCATCAATGATGGGAAAACCGCGATTAAACCCAAGAATAAAGCTCCCACTAAAGTAATACGATTTAAAATCTGACTCAAAAAAGTAGCTGTTGGTTGTCCCGGTCTAATGCCAGGAATAAACCCGCCATTTTTTTGAAGATTTTGTGATATTTCTTTAGGATCAAAGGTTACCATCGTGTAAAAATAGGTAAACAACAAAACTAAAATAAAGTACAAGCTAGAATAAAGTATTTGATTATTGAACAAATTGATTAAAAAGCTAGAAATCTTCAAAGCCCAGGTAGTTTTCAAAGCGGCAATAATCTGACCAATAAATTGAGGGAAAAGCATAATGGAAATAGCGAAAATGATTGGAATAACACCGGCTTGGTTAACCTTTAACGGTAAATAAGTAGAAACGCCACCAAACATCTTATTGCCCCTTACACGTTTAGCATAAGAAACAGGCACTTTCCTTTCTGCTTCATTAACAATAACTACGCCAGCAATAATTACTATAGCCACAACCAAAAAGGCAATATAACCAGTAAGCATAGAAGGTTGATAAGAAATAATAGCCGTGCGAATGGTATTAGGAATACGGCTAATAATACCAGCAAAGATAATCAAGGATATACCGTTGCCAATTTTATATTCAGAGATAAGTTCACCGATCCACATTACTAACATTGTGCCGGCAGTGATTAAAATGATATCTTTAATCATTGTCGGGAAAGCTAAAGCACTCAGCGCTTTTTGTGAAACTAATATATTCAAATAAGCATAAGCCTGTATTAATGACAAAGGAATAGTAAGATATCTAGTAATTTGATTAAATTTCATTCTACCAGCCTCCCCTTCTTCATGATACATTTCCTTCATCTTTGGGAAGATCATGGTTAAAAGCTGCATAATAATGCTAGCAGTAATATAAGGTCCCACTCCAAGCATAACAATGGAAAGATTATCCATAGTACCACCGGAGAAAACATTTAAAATGCCCAACAATTGATTGGAGGCGAATATAGATT
>CAZRVJ010000002.1:19175-31341 GCA_964603535.1 uncultured Candidatus Saccharibacteria bacterium | reverse complement strand
AACTTGGCACCCCTTCACTCTTTTTACTTCGCCTACCGGTAGTTTTCATTCTGTTGGTCTCAATGGATTCTTCCTTACTCATGAATCCTGGAATTAAACGTGCCACAGCGTCAACGGTCAACATGGCTGGCAATTCCCCACCAGAAAGAACAAAATCGCCAAAAGATATTTCATCATCAACCAAATATTTCGCCACCCTTTCGTCTACACCTTCATAATGCCCACAAATTAATGTGATTTCTTTTATTTTAGCTAATTTTTCAGCCATCTTTTGATCAAATTTTTTACCCTTAACAGAAAACAAAACAACGCGCGCTTTGGGATATTTTTTTACAGCGCGATAAATCGGTTCTAATTTCATAACCATTCCTGGACCACCACCAAAGGGACGATCATCTACCTTTTTATGCTTATCCTCGGCAAAGTCTCGTAAATTAATTAAATTAATCTTAATTAAACCCTTTTCTTGGGCTTTTTTAAGCAGAGAAGAATTGAAATAAGATTCAAATGCTTCCGGGAAAATTGTAATTATATTGAATTTAATCATTATCAAAATTATAAACTAATTAAGACAACCCCGCCAGAGGCGGGGTTGTCTTTTTAATTTCTATTAAATGTTGTTCAAGTCATCAACAACCTGATCAACGGAACGGCTCTCTCTTCGTTCTCCTCTTTGAGAACCTTCTGGCTCTTCAATCTTGAGGTTAACGCGAGCATTGTGTCTCAAACCAACCAATCTAGTCAATGAACGAATAGATCTGGCAGTAGAACCCTCACGGCCAATAATACGGCCCATATCTTCCGGATTCACTCTAAGGTTTAAGAGAACGCCCATTTCATCAACAGTTCTGGTCACTTTTACATCCTCAGGATGTTCAACCAAAGCCTGAATGATAAACTCAAGAAATTCCTGATCTGTAGCTTGTTTAACCATGTTTACAGAGTTTGCATTCTTCTTAGTGTAGTGCGACCTTAACAACTAAACTGAATTTTTAAATTCACTACCTTATATTTCTATTATAATCAAATAAAGGTGGAAGTCAATCCCGCACTTTTTGTGAGTTTGGATATTTCGCTAAGAGTGAAATATCCTTTACTAAAAATTATTCACAAAAGGTGCGGGATCAATCTTAGATTATTTTAAATAAATTGAAAACTGACAACCGCAATATTTTTGATGATAAAACTCCATTTTTCTTGATGCTTCCCGAGTTTTATTCCAAATTTCCTTTTTTTCTTGATTTAGCTCTACAGATTTTAAAAATTTAACTCCAAATTCATTGGCGATTTTTTCTCCTAATTTATCAGTAGTTTTTTCATCTTTATACGGGCTGACGGCCAAAGTCGTAGTAAAATATTCAAAACCCCTCGCTTTAGCTAATTGCGCCGATTTCTCTAAGCGCATAGCAAAACAGACTGGGCATCTTTTACCTCCTTCCGGTTCATTTTCCAAACCTTTAATTTTTTCTAACCAATTTTCATTATCATATTCTCCCTCAACAAATTCCATTTTATATATTTCCGCTAATTTCTTAGCACTCGCCAAACGCTTTTCATATTCTTCTCTAGGATAAATGTTAGGATTATAAAAATAAATCAAAACCTCGCTAAATTGCTCTTTTAACAATTCGCATAAATAAGCGCCGCACACAGCGCAACAAGTATGTAAAACTATTTTAGATTTATTTTCCATAATAATAAATAATAAAAACTATAAGAAAGACCGAGCGAACACCATGCCCTCACCACACCCACGCCATACCCCCCCCATTTTTTCATCTTCACTCGCCTTCAATTCATAGTTGATTACTATGAATTGAAAAAATGAGATGAGAAAAATAAATAAAGGATGGCGAAACGAAAAATATAATGACGGGAAGGAAAATATAATAAACTCAATAATACTGAAATAACTCTATTAAATCTTACCGGATTTTATACCCTTTCTTATTTTACCCATTAAATCCAAGTAAAACTTAATATTATGCATTGTCGCTAAACGATAATAAAGCATTTCTTTGGTTTTATATAAATGATGCAAATAAGCGCGAGAAAAATTGCGACAAGCATAACAATCACAATTTTTATCTAATGGCTTAAAATCTTTAGCATATTTCCCTTTAGATATCGCTACAGTATCATAAAACTTACCTTTTAGCTCACTATTCTTCCAAACAAATAAATCACCGTGTCGAGCATGACGAGTAGGAATAACACAATCAAACATATCAATACCTCTTTTAACTCCTTCTGCTATTTGTTCGGGATAGCCAACGCCCATTAAATAATGGGGTTTATCTCCCGGCAATTTATCAACCAAAAAATCTAAAATTCTATACATTTCTTTTACTGGTTCTCCCACCGCCAAACCACCGACAGCATAACCATCAAAACCAATACTCGCCAAATCCTTCAAACTTTTTTCTCTCAAATCAGAAAAAACTCCTCCCTGGATAATACCGAATAATAAATTTTTATTAGCCTTTTGTTTTTGACTTTGTATTTTGCATCTTTCCGCCCATTCTGTAGTTCTCTTGATTGCTTCTTCTACCTTCTTTTTACTAGCGCCAAAACCGGGACATTCATCCAAACACATCATAATATCCGAACCAATATTTTTTTGAATATCAATAACTTTTTCCGGAGTTAAAAATATCTTTTTACCGTCTATTTCAGAGCGAAATTCTACTCCTTGATCGGAAATTTTTCTAAATTTAGAAAGTGAAAAAACCTGATAGCCACCAGAATCAGTTAAAATAGCGCCAGGCCATTTCATAAATTTATGCAAACCACCAGCCTTTTTCATAATTTCATTGCCAGGCCTTAAAAATAAATGATAAGTATTAGACAAAATTATTTCCGCGCCTAGATCGCCCATTTCATCAGTAGTTAAACTTTTAATAGCTCCTCGAGTAGCAATGGGCATGAAAAATGGAGTATGAAGAACACCATGAACAGTTTTCAATTCACCAAGACGAGCATATGATTTTTTAGATTTTTTGATTATTTTGAACATTTTGAAATAAATTTTAAATTATGAACATAGCATCTCCAAAACTATAAAAACGATATTTATTTTTAATAGCTTCTTGATAGGCTTTTTTGACCAATTTAATTCCCTCCGAAGATTTGGCAACAGAAGATTGACCAGCAAAAGCAGAAACCAACATTAAAAGCGTTGATTTAGGCAAATGAAAATTAGTAATCAAACAATCAACAAATTTAAATTTATACCCAGGATAAATAAAAATATCCGTAAATTTTGCGCCAGATTTTAATTCTCCTTTTTTATCGCAAAAAGATTCTAAAGTACGACAAGCGGTTGTGCCAACACTGATAATACGTCGCCCATTCTTCTTGTACTGATTTAATCTTTTAGCAACAACATTGTCAATCATTGCCCATTCAGAATGCATGTGGTGTTTTTTAATATCTCCCTCTTTAACCGGTTGAAAAGTTCCCAAGCCGACATGCAAAGTAACATATTCAATTTTAACACCCTGCTTCTGCAATCGTTTTAATAATCTCGGAGTAAAATGAAAACCGGCGGTCGGAGCGGCCACGGATCCTAAATGCTTGGCAAAAACAGTTTGATATTCTTTTTGCAATTTATTTCCCTTATCCGGAGATTTAATATATGGCGGAATCGGAGTTTGTCCAATTTGAAAAATTATTTTTTTCAATGCTTCTCCTCTCTTATTAAATCTGATAATTCTTTCTTGTCCTAAAATTTCAATGATTTCACCTTTTAGCACTTTATTGAAAATAATCTGCTGTCCTAAATTTAATTTGGGACCACCAATAACCACCCATTCGTACGGCCAAGAATATTTTTTTAAATCATTGATTTTAGGTCTAATTAAAAATACTTCTACTTTCCCACCAGTATCAATCTTTTCCCCCAATAATCGAGCTGGAATAACCTTAGTATTATTTAAAACTAAAACATCATTTTGTTTTAACCCACCAATTAAGGAATCGCCGATTTCAAAAAAATGATGATGGCTGATTTTCTTAGTTTTTCTATCCAACATCAATAGCCGCGAATGATCTCGCGGGGTGATTGGCTTTTGCGCAATTAATTCTTTTGGCAAGTTATAATCAAAATCTTGAAGTTTCATTATTAAAATCGTAGCTTAAAATCTACTTTTTATCAAATCCAAAGAACTTGTTAAGACCACACGGAATCTCAATATTTCTAGGCCTACGGATAACTTACTATCGTAAGTTATCCGTATGATAAAAACGATATGATAATATGAATAGGGTATAAACGGTAGAATGTGAATAAAAAAATACTGCCGAAGCAGTATTTTAAAATATATTTATTTTTCTAAGACTAACTTAATAAAACCAATATATCTCCCACCTTGATCTCTACTCCACAATCAATATTGAATCCAGCCTCCTTCCCTTCTTCTACTTCTTTCATATCTTTTTTCATAACCTGAATATTAGTGATTTTACCGGTTCCTAATTCTTGCTCTCCTCTCATTACTTTAAATTGATTGCCTCTCACAAATTTTCCCTTAATCATTCTACCACCAACCACCTGATCATTTTTTCTTTGACTGAAACAAGCCAAAATTTGGAATTCACCTTCTTTCTTTTCTTTTTCTCCAGAAATGATTTTATCAATTTCTTCTTGGAAGAATTTTTCAACTTCATAAATAATATCAAAAAGGAAATATTTTATTTTTTTATTTAAAACAGTGCTTTCTAAATCTTTAGGCATCTTTACGCGAAAACCCAAAATCCAAGATCCAGTAGCCTCGGCATTACGAATATCAGAAGAATTAATATCTCCAACACTAGCATCAATAATCTGCAAATTCTTTTCTCCAATCTTTATGCGTCCGATTATTTTTTGCAAAGCATCTAAAGAACCGGCAACATCAACTTTAACAATTAAATTAATATCTTTTTCAGCATCAGCAACACTTGTTTGTTTGCCATTATTAAAAGATGTTTTTTTCTCATCTTTAACAAAACCATCAATTAAATCTCCAGTCACAAACTCTTCGCCTACTTTCGGTAATTCTTTAAATCCAAAAACTAAAACCGGAGCAGAAAAAGTAGCTTCAGTAATTTTTCTAGCCTTACAATCTTCTATAATTTTTATCTTCCCATTAGCGCTAGGAGTAATAATTTCATCACCAACTTTTAATGTACCATTTTTAACAATCAAAGAAACAACAACTCCCTTGCGGCTATCCATCTTAGCTTCAACAACCATTCCAGAAGCCGGAACGCTTTGATCGCCTTTTAATTCCTCCATATCAGCCATCAATAAAATCATCTCTAATAATTCTTCAATATTAGTATTTTCTTTAGCAGAAATTAAAACAAAAGGCACATGTCCACCCCAACCCTCCAAATATACACCTAATTCAGCCAATTGCTGCTTGACTCTTTCTGGATTAGCCTCGGGTCTATCAATTTTATTAATAGCCACAAAAAATGGAATTTTAGAATCTAAAATTGTTTTTAAAGCTTCCTTAGTTTGAGCCTTAACACCCTCATCAGCAGCTACTATTAAAATAGCAATATCCGCTATCTTCGCTCCTTGCTCGCGCATAAGCGAAAAAGCTTCATGTCCTGGTGTATCAATAAAAGTAATCCGGCGTTTATCAAATTCCGGATTTTTTTCACTATAGAAAGTTATTTCATAAGCCCCTATGTGTTGAGTGATGCCACCCGATTCTTTATCAATAACATTAGTTTTTCTGATGGTATCCAAAAGTTTAGTTTTACCATGATCAATATGTCCCATGATTACTACTATCGGTGGTCTCACTATTAAATTTTTCTCTGTATTTTCTGCCATAATTAAAGTGCTTATATCTTACTCCTTAAAGATGATTTTGACAAGTCACCCCGATTTACTGATTAGCAAATCGGGGTGACTTAAATTATATTTATTTACTTTTAGAAATTATTTTATCAACTACTCCGTAACTTTTAGCCTCTTCTGCGCTCATGTAGAAATCTCTATCTGTGTCTCTTTCAATTTTTTCCAAAGACTGACCAGTGTGTGCAGCTAAAATTTTATTTATTTTATCTTTAATCTTTAAAATCTGTCTAGCTGTTATTTCTATTTCTGAAGCTTGGCCTTCAGCTCCGCCCATTACCTGATGCATCATAATTTCTGCATTCGGCAAAGCGAATCTTTTTCCCTTAGCTCCACAAGCCAAAAGCACGGCGCCACCAGAAGCCGCCTGTCCAATACAAATTGTAGAAACATCCGGCTTGATGTATTCCATGGTATCATAAATAGCCATTGCGGCTGTCACTGCTCCACCAGGACTATTAATATAAAGTTGAATATCTTTCTTTTCGTCTTCGTGCGCCAAAAAAAGCAATTGAGCAATAATACTATTAGCTACACCATCAGTGATTGGACCACCCAAAAAAATGATTCTATCTTTTAATAAACGCGAATAAATGTCATAAGCTCGTTCGCCATATTGAGATTTTTCAATCACTGTAGGTATTAAATTAAACGATTCTTGTTCCATTTTTTCTTGTTTTTTCATATTTTATAACGACTCTAATAATTGAAAGACCTTTTCATTGGTTAATCTTTCTTCAGTGTAGCCCCAGAGAGCTTCCCTGTCAATTTGCTTTTCAGCATCTTTAGCATTGCCAAAACGAGCTAAAAATCCAGCCATAGCCGATTCCATCTCTTCATCGGAGGGATGGCAATTTTCACGCTTGGAAATCTCTTTCAAGATCAACATTCCAGTTACGGTTTTTTCCGCTTCTTTCTTCAATTCCTCTTCAACTGATTTTCTATCTTTTTTAACTCTCTGCAAATAGTCATCCAAAGAAAGACCAGAATCTTGAGCCATATGTTCCAATTCATGAATACGATAATGAGTTTCATTCTCCACTAAGATTTCCGGCAAATCAATCTTAGTCCCTGATAATAATTTTTCCATGATCTGAGCCCTGATTTTGTCGCGTTCTTTTATTTCTTTTTCCGCTAAAATTCCTTCTTCAACGGATTTTTCTAATTCTTGTAGATCTTTAAATTTACCGATTTTTTTAGCCCAATCATCATTAATTTCCGGGAGCTTTCTTTCATAAACTTTATTAAGCTTAACTTTGAAAGACAATTTTTTTCCACGCAAACTTTCATCCCAATAATCAGCCGGCGCTTTAATATCAAATTCTTTTTCGCTACCGATCTCCATTCCTTCTATTTCTTTTTCAAAACCGGGCAAAAAATTACCCTCACCGAGAATGAATTTTTCCTCACCAGTAGCCTTTTCTATTTTTTCATCACCAGCTAAAGATTCTATATTAACTTCAATCATATCACCCTCTTTAGCTGCGCGTTGAACCTCCTCCATCTCTGCTCTAGATTTCCTCAACCATTCAATAGCTTTATCTTTTTCTTCTTTTTTAATTTCAACTTTTTTCTTAGCCTTTAAAACTTCTTTGGCGATAGATTTGTATTCCGGCAAATTAACTTCCGGCAAAACAAAAAATTTTAATTTATAAACAAACTCATTATCCGGAGCTAATTTTGTTATTTCCGCCCCAACTTTTCCAATTGGATCAAGATCTTCTTTTTCTAAAATTTCCGGATAGGTTTTATTGATAGCCAAATTCGCCACTTCATTATGGACATCTTCTTCAATACCGGCTCCAGCCAAAATATCACTTGGCGCTTTGCCTGGTCGAAAACCTTTTATTTGAATTCCTTCAGAAACTTTTTTTCTAGCCGCTTTCCAAAACACATCCATTTCTTCAGCGGAGACAAAGACCTCTAATTCTATTTCTGATTTAGGAAGTTTTTTAATATTATGCTTCATTTTCTTTTATATTTTCTTCTCCCGACTCTTTGGGTTTTTCTTCTACTTCAGCGATACCGCCCTCAACTACTTCTTCTGGAGCTGATTCGCTACGTACATCTATTTTCCAACCAGTTAATCTGGCAGCCAAGCGTACATTCTGACCACCTCGGCCAATGGCCAAAGACAACTGATCTTCCGGCACAAAGACTCTCGCTTCTTTTCTCGGAGAAACTTCTACGCGAGAAACTTTCGCAGGAGAAACTGATTGTGCAATAAATTTCTCCGGATCTTCATCCCATTTAATAATATCAATTTTTTCTTGTCCTAATTCATTCAAAACAGCCATGACTCTAGTACCTTTTTGTCCGACACAAGACCCTACTGGATCTACGCCTTCTAAGCTGGAGCTAACAGCGATTTTAGTTCTACCACCAGCTTCACGAGCAATAGCCATAATTTTTACCGTGCCAGTAGCAATTTCTGGAACTTCCAATTCAAAAAGCTTAACCAAAAATTTAGGATGGCTGCGAGACAAAACTATCATTGGCCCACGCATATCTTCTTGAACAGCTACGATAAAGAATTTCATTCTTTCCCCTATTCTATAGCGTTCTCCCGGGACTGATTCATTATAAAACATGACGCCCTGCGTGCGACCCAAGTTTACAAAAACATTGCGTCTTTCAATGCGTTGAATTAAACCGCTAATTATTTCTCCTTCCTTTTCTTTAAATTCACCCATTACCGCGCCTCTTTCTGCTTCTCTTAAGCGTTGCAAAATAACTTGTTTCGCGGTTTGCGCAGCAATTCTTCCGAACTCTTCTTTAGCTTCCAATGGGAAAATAACTTCTTCGCCTACTACCACATCAGGATTTATTTCTTTAGCATCATCAATCATAATGTGCCTTTCTTCATTAAAACGAATTTTTTTAGGCTCTCCGTTTTCATTCAATTCCAACTCTTCTTCTTTTACCATTCTGTTTTTTTCAAATTCTTCATTTTTTTTCATTGCCACTTCAGAAGCGCCATCAACAGCCACGGCTTCCTCAGTCTCATCCTCTTCCTTCAACATATCTTGGTCAACTACGGTTTTCACCTGCCAAAATTTAACCTCGCCGGATTCTTCATCCATTTTGGCGCGGACCACTTCATTTTTGGTACCATATTCTTTTTTATAAGCAGCAGCAATGGCCTGCTCAATGGTTTCCAAAACTCTTTCTTTAGCGATACCTTTTTCTTCTGCTATCTGAGCGATAGCTGAATTAAAATCTTTAAAATTAAACATACTCAATAATAATTAAAAGTTAGAATTGTCGACTATTTTATTAATAAAGGCCCGCTGGAAGCGGACCTTTGAAATCTAACCTAAATAACAGTATAGCAAATTAACGAATTGACGTCAACCCCATACAAAATTTAGAACTAATCACTAATCGGCAAATTAATTGGAGGTTCTCCTTTCTTAGCCTCAATTCTTCGCAAGAACGGCGCTTCAACAGTCATAATCGGGAAATGATAAATAGTAGCTAATTCTTCCGTATTCAAAATAGATTTAATCCCAGGATTGAACATTCTCAAACGATAGGCTGAATAAAGCATGCGCTTTTTTAAAAATTCTTTTTGCGCCTTAAAAGGTTGTTCAGCCGAACAAGAACTGGGTTTATAAATTTTCAGAGAATTGAGATTTTGTGTGCTAAATTGTTGAAAGGCACCCATGATACTGTTTATATTCTGGCGATTAAATGTTTCTCTTTTATCAATATATAAAAATCTCAAGAAGGATTCAAAGCCAAGCTTGGCAGTTTTATTTTGAATAGCTTCAATGATATCCTTTTCACCCTTGGTTAAATGACTAATCTTACTCGTACCCTCATCTTTATTATCGCCACCAAAATCCCACTCTGGAACAACTACTGGAGCTTTCATTAGATTAACGGCAAATTGACCAACAAACTCGCCAAAACCCATTTCTTTCTTAGGGCCTTTTTTGCCGGCCAACTTATTAACTGTTTCATCTGCAACTTTTTTCCAACCATCATCGGTATATTTAATTAAAACTTGAATCCAAATTTTTTGATCCCCCTTTAATTTACTCATCGTTTCAACAATGCTGGAAAGAGGATCAATTCTTTTTTCTTCTTTTACTTCTTCAAAATATTCGTATGTTTTTATAGGGTAAGCTGAATCTTTGGCTAAGCCAAAATCAGCACCCCAACAATCAAAATATTTATTAGGGACATCTTTGGGCACAAAATCCACATAATCTTGAGATTCAATCAATTCCGCGCTGGGATACTGGGCATAAATTTGCGCTTCCACCAAATTTCTAAATTGTTCCGGAGTTCTAATATAGAAAGAAATGCCACCACCATTACCAACAATCTCCAAGCTTAACCATAATTGAGACTCTCCTTTTATATATTTCTTTTTAAATTCCGAGACGGACATTCTAGTAGCATGAAAAGTAGAAAAAATATTCTCCATAGATTTTGGAGTTTTAATCAAATCTTTTGGCACGCGCAATTCAAACAAGACATATTTAACGCCCTTAAAAAAACGCACATGAATATACTTCATGTAAATATCAAACAGAATATTAAAAAGCCAAATGGGCAGAACAATCCACCAAATCCAAGTAAAAACCGTCCAGACAGAAATCAATATTTCTCCGATAATACTAAAAAATGTTGCCATAAATTGATGTCTATATTTTACCAAATTATTACAATTGAAACAACAGCGCACAAAAATACCGCCCCACCAAAAAGTGAGACGGTATTTAAATATTTAATTTATTTTGCTAAAGCGTATCTTCCATCAGGCAATTTCTTGAACAATTTTTTGTCTTGCAAATTAATCAAAATGGTAGCGTCTTTAACAATTCTGTGTTTTTTCATTTCTTCTACTAAATCTCTGTAAGCCTTAGGACCGGTTTTTTTCATGATTTTCACTAAAACATCCTTAACAGTTCCTGGCTCATAACCCCAATCGGACAAAGCATAAAGACCGCGTCCAATCAAAATAAAATCAGGATCTTTAATTAATTCATTATGCACGGTAGTAGAACGAGCACTTTTATCTCCTTCAAATCCTGCTTTATTTATTAAACCGGTAAGCTCTTCAAAGTGTAATGGCTTTTGAACACTAGACAAAATTAATTTTGCCTTAGAATTGACGCTCACTGGATTAATCAACGGCCATTCTGTTAAACCAAATTGATAAAATGGATTAAATCCAAAGTCTTTAGATAAATCTAAATATGAAAGAAGAACACTCTCATTTTTAATTCCAAATTCTTTCATTACTTTATGAACTAATTCGTGATATTGATCAATAGACAATGGCTTGTTCTCTCTTTTTAATTCTTTTTTAACATATTTATGGATAGAATCAACTTTTTTCAAAACTTCCGGTTCGCGATACCAAGCGGAATGGTTATTTTTTCTTTCCAACAAATAATTAAAATGTGGAGCGAGATCCAACAAAAAAGAAACGTTATTTTGCAAACGATCTGCTTCTTTTTGATCCTTCAATAATTTAGCTGGATCATCTGATAAAGTATTAGTAGCTTCTTCTAATAATTTCTTTTCCCTGCGAATACCACCCAAAATATCCAATTGATATTTCAAAGCTTCTACGGTATCGCTCAAAGAATCAATATTTTTTCTTAAAGCTTCTAAGGCAATTTCTTCAATCTGACGGATTCTTTCACGAGTCACGCCATTCTCTTGCCCGATAGCTTCTAAAGTCATTGGATCATCACCAAAAAGTCCGTATCTCTTAGATATAACTTCTTTTTGTTTTTCTGGTAAAACTCCAATGAAATCATTTAAAGTTTTTAATATAGGTGTTGACATAATTTAATACTATTTTGATTACAATCCTAATATTACTCAAAATGAGAAGGATGTCAAGCTCCTTATTTTTCGTAATTTACAAGCAACAAATCAATAGCGCTTATTTCGCGCCATTTCTTCTACGACCATGAAAAGCTTGATGAATTTCTCGTAATTCTTTGTTGGTTATATGGGTATAAATTTGGGTAGTACTTACATTAGAATGACCAAGTAACATTTGTACCGAACGTAAATCAGCTCCATTCTGTAATAAATCAGTAGCAAATAAGTGGCGTAAGGTATGCGGAGTAACATTACGCGTAATACCAGCTTTAGCAGAATAATACTGAACTAAACGCTGAACACTTCTGGGGGTAATTCGTCCAATCACTTTTGGATTTTTAGCTTTAGAAAAACTCACAAACAACGCTTCTTCTATATCTCCTCTTTTATCCAAATATTTTTTCAAAATCTCTCTACTATTATCAGAAAGAATACGGTCTGGAATACGTGGCCCTGCGCTATGGC
>CAZRVJ010000002.1:0-19165 GCA_964603535.1 uncultured Candidatus Saccharibacteria bacterium | reverse complement strand
TATCACCCTTTCCTTTAACACTAAATTCCCCACGACTTAAATTAATACTATTACGATTTAATTGACACAACTCGGAAACACGAAGCCCCGTAGAAAATAAAGTCTCCAAGATGGCCCGATCTCGCAAATGAGCAATTGAATCTCCCTTAACCGATGCTAACAATCTTTCCAGATCATCATAACCGATAATATCTATTTCATGAGCTGGAGCTCTGCCCAACTCTACCTGCTCTGAAGTCAAACATGGCTCTCCAATCTTGGCCATGTATTTTAAAAACCCACGCAAAGCAATAATGTAATAATTTTGAGTAACCTTTTTTAGACCATCACTTGTGGCGCTGGCAGCATTAGGAAATCTATTCAAATATAAGCGATATTGCCTTACCAATTCTTGATCTATCTGTTTAGTATTAACTTTATCAAACTGTTTTCCCAATCGTTCACCTACAAACCCGACAAATCTAGATAAATATCTGTCATAATTTTCTACAGTTTTATGACTACGATTTTTTTCAATTTCTAAATATTCTAAATATTGTTTTTTTGCTTGTCCTAAATTCATATTATTATTTAACAATATATTTATTATATCATGTCGCACAATTTTCAACAATGGCAACAATAATTTAATATCTCCTCATATATAACAACCCACATCGCCAATAAGGCTGACACTTGCAATCTATTTTAAAATATGCTACAATTACTTTGTTATGTTAAAAGCTAAGAAAAAAACGTCTATCATCAAAGAGCATCAATCTCATGAAAAAGATACTGGATCCAGTGAAGTCCAGATTGCTTTAGTTTCCAAACAAATTGAAGCATTAACGGCTCATTTGAAAAAACACCCAAAAGATCAGCATTCTCGCAGAGGCTTGTTGCAAATGGTTTCTAAAAGAAAATCTTTAGTGGATTATTTAAAAAAAACATCCACTCGCCGTTACAATACTTTGGCTAAAAAATTAGGATTAAAAAAATAGAATCCACCGCCAAAAATATATATGTCTTTAAAATACAAAGATCACAGAGTAGCTGTTTTCTTTGACATTCAAAATCTTTATCATTCTGCTAAAAACCTCTACCAAGCTAGGGTAAATTTCAAAGAGGTTCTAAAAACAGCCGTAGCCAACAGAAAACTCGTCCGAGCTATTGGTTATGTAGTCAAAAGCGAGACCGCCGAAGGCGAAATGTCTTTTTTTGAAGCATTAGAAAAGATTGGGATTGAATTACGAACTAAAGACCTGCAAATATTTCCAGGCGGCATGAAAAAAGCCGATTGGGATGTGGGCATGGCTGTTGACGCCATTCGCTTCTCCCCTTCAGTAGATGCCATAGTTTTGGCCACTGGAGACGGTGATTTTATTCCATTAATAGAATATTTAAGAAGCAACGGTAAACAAATAGAAGTAATAAGCTTCGGCCGTAGTTCATCTAGTAAACTTAAAGAGGTGGCTGATGAATTTATTGACCTAGGCGATAATTTAAATAAATATCTGATAAAAAATAAAAGAATCTTTAAAAAAATCCGTTCTCAAACAAAAGATAGTCGTGAACGGGAATAAATAAACCGGGCAAGAGACAAGTTATTGTTCAGGGCTGAAGAAAAAGAATTCTTCTCTAGAGTTTTTCTTCTTCTGCCTTAACTAGGCTCTTTTTCGGGAAAATCCCAAATTGGGAAAAAATATGTTAGAAAATAAAAAGTTCGAAATGGACTTGGCTGGAAGAAAGCTCAAGGTTACTTTTTCTCCTTTAGCCGAACAAGCAAATGGTTCTTGTTTGGTACAATATGGAGATTCTTTAATTTTAGCTACCGCCACCATGGGGAAATCAGACCGCGAGGGTGATTTCTTCCCTTTAACCGTTGAGTACGAAGAAAAATTTTATGCTGCCGGGAAAATCTTAGGCAGTCGTTTTGTACGTCGTGAAGGAAAAGCTTCAGAATCCGCCATTTTAAGTGGGCGCTTAATTGATCGCACCATTAGACCACTCTTTGACCAACGCTTAAGACGCGATGTGCAAGTAGTAGTAACTGTGCTTTCTATTGATGAAGACAACGATCCAGATTTTATCGGTTTGATTGGCGCTTCTTTAGCCCTCTCCTGCTCCGATATCCCTTGGGGCGGTCCTATTAGTGGAGTAAGAATTGGACAAAAAGATGGCCAATTTATTATTAATCCAACTTATAAACAACGTTCAGAAAGTTTCTTTGATGCCTTTGTCAGCAGTATTGGAGACAAAATCAATATGTTGGAAATAGGCGCCAATGAAAATCCAGAATCCGAAGTATTAGCTGCCATTAAATTAGCCCAGGAAACAATCATGGGTATTAATGACTTCCAGAAACAAATCATAGCGGTTATGGGCAAACCAAAAGCTAATGTTATGTTAATGGAAATCGATCCGGAATTTAAAAAACAAGTTCAAGAATTTTTAGCCCCTAAATTAGAGGATGCCATTTATCAAAAAAATAAAATGGAAATGAGCAGAAAGATAGACGAACTCACCAATGGATTGAAAGAATGGGCTAAAAATATTGGAGAAGACAAAGTAAACATTGCTTTGACTATTTTAGAAAACGAAATTGATGCCACTGTGCACAAAAATATTTTAGCCAAAGAACAAAGACCGGATGGCAGAAAATTAGATGAATTGCGTAAACTTTTTGCTCAAGCTGGAGATATCTTGCCGAGAGTGCATGGTTGCGGATTATTTATCCGTGGCAACACCCAAGCTCTTTCTTCTGTTACTCTCGCTGGTCCTGCTAAAGAATTAACTGTAGAAACTATTGAATCTTCAGAAAGCAAGAGATTTATTCATCACTATAATTTCCCTCCGTTCTCTGTTGGAGAAGCTAAGTCCTCAAGAGGACCTGGACGCAGAGAAATCGGACACGGAGCCTTAGCAGAAAAAGCTTTAAGACCAATGATTCCAACCAAAGATCAATTCCCCTACACCATTCGTGTTGTTTCGGAAATTTTATCATCTAATGGATCTTCTTCTATGGCTTCCGCTTGTGGCTCTAGTTTAGCCTTAATGGATGCTGGTGTGCCAATCAAAGGCCCAGTAGCCGGTATTGCTATGGGATTAATGATGGATGACAAGAGCTATAAAGTTCTTACTGACATTCAAGGACCAGAAGATCATTATGGCGATATGGATTTCAAAGTAGCTGGCACCAAAAATGGTGTTAATGCTTGCCAAATGGATGTTAAAATTGATGGCATTTCTTTGGAAATAGTAGAAAAAACTTTAGCACAAGCCAAAAAAGCTCGTTTAGAAATATTAGCAGTAATTAATGAAGCTTTATCAGAACCGAGAGCAAATCTTTCTCCTTTAGCTCCTAAAATTAAAATTATTAAAATTAAACCAGAACAAATTGGTTTGGTTATCGGTTCCGGTGGAAAGACTATCAAGGAGATTATGGAAAGAACTGGAGTAGAAATAGATATTGATGATGATGGTAGTGTTTTCATTACTGGTGTTGATGCAGCTAAAGTTGATGAAGCTACAAAAACAATAGAATCTATCACCCACGAATTTACCGCTGGTGAAATAGTAGAAGGTAAAATTGTAAAGATTTTAGACTTCGGAGCAGTAATAGAGTTTGGCCCAAACAGTGATGCCTTACTTCATATTTCCGAATTAGCACATCGTCGCGTAGAAAAAGTAGAAGATGTGGTTAAATTGGGAGATGTTATTAAAGTAAAAATATTGCGTGTGGAACCAGATGGAAAAATTGGTGTATCACTTAAAGCATTAACTCCAGCGCCAGAAAACAATGGCGCCTATGGAATGGTTGATGATTATCAAAGACCGGCTTATAAGCCAGAAAGAAGACCGATGTCCAGAGATCGCGGCCCTAGAAGACCAAGAGGAAAATTCTAAATTAGAATAGAATTGAATAAAAGAAAACAAAAAGCAGTTCGCCATATGGCGAACTGCTTTTTTAAAAGCTTATTATTTCTTTTC
Source organism: uncultured Candidatus Saccharibacteria bacterium (assembly GCA_964603535.1). Taxonomy (GTDB): domain Bacteria; phylum Patescibacteriota; class Minisyncoccia; order UBA6257; family JAAZHW01; genus DAONDV01. Next base: position 15,196 of record CAZRVJ010000002.1, on the reverse strand, counting down.
TTCTTTCGATTTATAACCTGTACCAGCCGGAATCAATCTACCGATGATAACATTTTCCTTCAAACCTCTCAAGTTATCAAACCTACCCTCAGTGGCGGCCGACACTAAAATCCTAGTGGTTTCTTGGAAAGATGCGGCTGATAAGAAACTATCACTAGCCAAAGCAGAGCGAGTAATACCCAAAAGCATTAACATGGCTTTAGCTGGAGTCTTTCCCTTAGCCTTTAACTTTCTATTTTCTTCAATGAATTTGGACTTAGAGATTACTTCTCCGATTAAGAATTCACTGTCTCCAGGATCTTTAATTTTTACACGAGAGAACATCTGCTTCAAAATAATTTCCAAATGTTTGTTATTGATATTTACACCTTCAGAAACGTAGATTTTCTGAACCTCGGATATAATATATTTTTCCACTTCTTCGCGATTGGTCGCTTTTAATAAATCTTTCAAATCAATAGATCCTTCACTTAATTTCTGACCGGCAATTACTACATCGCCAGCTTTTACCAATATACGAGATCCCTTTGGCAAAACATAAGAAGTGGCATTTTCTTTCTTAATCTTCTTTTTAGATTTTTTATCTTTTTCATCTTTGCCCACAACTTTCTCCGGATCAAAAGTAATATTAATATCTTTTTCTCCTTCCTCAATGGAAACAATTTTACCATTATTTTCTGCAATAACAGCCTTATATTTAGGAGAACGTACTTCCAACAACTCTTCAATTCTTGGCAAACCATGAGTGATATCTCTACCCGCTACACCACCAGTGTGGAAAGTCTTTAAAGTAAGCTGAGTACCCGGTTCACCAATCGACTGAGCAGCAATAATACCAACTGGAGTACCAATTTTTACAGGACTATTGTAAGCCAAATCATAGCCATAGCATTTAGAACAAACGCCCCAAACACTCTTACAAGTAATCGGTGAACGAATTTTAACTGACGGGATATCAGAAGCTTCAATTAATTTAGAGGATTTTCTGTCAATCACTTCATTAGCGCCAACAATTACTTTGCCATTAATTTTGATCTCCTCCAAAGAAGTGCGAGCAAATAATCTATTGGAAAAATTATGCCCATATTCATCACCATCTTTACGAACTACCACCAATCCTTCTTTGGTACCACAGTCTTCTTCAGTAGCCAAAATATCTTGAGAAGAATCAACCAAACGTCTAGTTAAATAACCGGCGTTAGCAGTTTTCAAAGCAGTATCGGAAGAACCCTTTCTCGCACCGTGACTGGCAATAAAGTATTCCAAAACACTAAAGCCTTCTTTATAGGAAGATTTAATAGGCAATTCAATGGTTTCACCATTAGGATTCTGTACTAAACCTTTCATACCCATCAATTGATTTACTTGACTCCAAGATCCACGAGCACCTGAATCAACAATAGAAAATACATTGCCGTGGAGATCAAAGTTTTTGTTTACGTTCTTGGAAATTGCTACAGTAGCTGATTGCCAAATTTGTACCACATGAGACTTTCTTTCTTCATTAGTGAGCAAACCATCTTGATATTGCCCTTCAATAGTTTTTACTTCCTCAGAAGCCTTGGCAATAATTTTTTCTTTTTCTTCAGGTACAACCAAATCACTAATACTCCAGGTAATACCGGAGCGAGTAGCATAATGGAACCCTAAGGATTTCAATTTATCAATAATATCAATAGCGGCTTCCGGATTTCCTACAAAACCAACCAAAAATTCGGTTAATCTCTGCAAAAACTTTTTGTTAACCATTTCATTAACATATGGGAAGTTTTCCGGGAAAATATTATTGAAAATCATACGACCAAAGGAAGTTTCCAAAATCGTACGTTCTTTATCGTCTGCAATTTTCAAACTATCCGGGTCATTCTTTAAAATTGAATTTTTAGGATTAGGGATTTTAATCTTGGTCTGTAAAGTAATAAGCTTATTTTCATAAGCGTAATTGGCTTCTTCAAAAGAAGAGAAAACCTTATTTTCACAAGGAAGTCCTTCCCTAATTTTAGTTAAATAATAACAACCCAAAAGAATATCTTTAGTTGGATCAATAACAGGATCTCCGCTGGCTGGTTTCAAAAAGTTGCGAGCAGAATACATTAATTCTCTAGCCTCTTTTTGAGCTTCATTAGTTAAAGGCAAATGAACAGCCATCTGATCTCCATCAAAGTCGGCGTTAAAAGCAGTACAAACCAAGGGCGGAATACGAATAGCAAAATCTTCAATTAAAACCGGTTGAAAAGCTTGAATACCCAAACGATGCAAAGTAGGAGCACGATTTAAAAGTACTCTCCTATCCTTAATTACCTCTTCCAAAATTCCCCAAACTTCCGCAGGGCCCTGATCAATCAAACGATTGGCGCTTCTAATATTATGAACGATTCCCCTTTCCATCAATTTATTAACAACAAAAGGACGGAATAATTCCAAAGCCATTTTCTTTGGCAAGCCGCATTCATAGTGATGAAGTTCTGGACCAACTACAATAACAGAACGACCAGAATAATCTACACGTTTACCCAACAAATTTTGACGAAATCTTCCCTGTTTGCCTTTCAAAACATCGGCCAATGATTTTAATGGCCTCTTTTGAGCGGTCATTTGAGCTTGACTTTCGCGAGCAGAATTATCCAACAAAGCATCAACTGCTTCTTGGAGCATTCTCTTTTCATTTCTAACAATTACTTCCGGAGCACTGAGTTCCAATAATTTTTTCAAACGATTATTGCGATTAATAACTCTTCTATATAAATCATTGGAATCGGATGTAGCATAACGTCCACCATCCAAGGCCACCATTGGTCTTAAGTCTGGTGGTAAAACAGGCAAAACAGATAAGAACATCCATTCTGGGCGCAAATCATTTTTAATAAATGATTTGAACATCTTTAGTCTCAATAAAGCTTTTTTCTTTTCTAAAACACCCTTAACATCAGCCAATTGTTTTTCTAATTCTTTTCTGGTTTTCTTTAAATCAATTGTTTCTAATAATTTTTTAACAGCTTCACTACCAATACCAGCCTCAAAAATATGACCATATTTTTTACTGGTTTCCAAAAATTCCATTTCAGAAATTATTCTTAATGGTTTTAAATTTAAAATTTCATCACGGCGTTGTTTATACAAAACATCCACCACTTCTTTACTGCCTTTTTTGTCGCCTTTTTTGGTCTTATATTCTTTATCCAAATCTTCCAAGGCTTTTTTCTTTTCTTCTTCATCAACACTGGTAATAATATAAGCAGTATAATAAATTACTCTCTCTAAATTTTGTTGTGGTACACCCAAAAATAATCCAATTCTGGATGGAATGCTTTTCAAGAACCAAATATGAGCAACCGGACAAGCCAACTCTATATGGCCCATTCTTTCGCGTCTAACAATAGCGCGTGTTACTTCTACTCCGCATTTGTCGCAAACAATACCTTTATATCTAATGCGACGATATTTTCCGCAATAACATTCCCAATCCTTAGTAGGACCAAAAATGCGTTCAGAAAATAAACCATCTTTTTCAGGACGCTGAGTCCTGTAATTGATAGTTTCCGGCTTGATAACCTCACCATGACTCCAAGATCGGATTTCATCCGGTGAAGCTATTTTTAAACGCAATGATTGAAAATCTTCTGGTAACATATTTATTTGAATTATTCTTTATTTGATTCTTCAAAAGTAGAAGATATTTCCGAATTCGCGCCGACTTTTTCTCCCGGAATTAATTCCGGCCTCTGTTTTAATCCAATAATTTCCACATTCAAAGCCATGCTCTTCAATTCATTAACCAAAACATTGAAGGAAGCAGGGATGTTTGGACTCTTAAATTCTTGTCCACGAACAATAGCCTCATAAGCTGCAACACGTCCGGTTACATCATCAGATTTGATAGTGAGCATTTCTTGCAAAGTATAAGCTGCACCATATCCTTCCAAAGCCCAGACTTCCATTTCACCGAAACGCTGTCCGCCTAATTGAGCTTTACCTCCTAAAGGCTGTTGGGTGATTAAAGAATAAGGCCCGATAGAACGCATATGTAACTTATCTTCAACCATATGAGTAAGCTTCATCATGTACTTATAACCAATCATTACTTTTCTATCAAATGACTTACCAGTTCTACCGTTATACAAAGTTACTTTTCCATCTTCCGGTAAACCAGCTGCCCTTAATTCATTTTTAATGTCATCTTCTGAAGCTCCAACGAAAATTGGAGTGACAGCCCTATAACCCAATTCATGAGCTGCCCAACCTAAATGAGTTTCCAAAATCTGACCAAGGTTCATACGAGAAACAACGCCCAAAGGATTTAAAATAATATCCACTGGAGTACCATCTTCCAAGTAAGGCATATCTTCTACCGGAACAATCTTAGAAATAACACCTTTGTTACCGTGACGACCAGCCAACTTATCACCGGCCATTACTCTACGTAATTGAGCAACCTCAATTTGAATTCTTTTAATAATTCCCGGCTCTAATTTATCTCCATGCTCTCTGGAGAAAATTCTAATACCCACAACGCGACCACGTTTGCCGTGTTTCAAAGTTAAAGAAGTGTCTTTCACGTCGCGCGCTTTCTCTCCGAAGATAGCTCTCAACAATCTCTCTTCTGCGGTTAAATCAGTTTCACCCTTAGGAGAAATTTTACCTACCAAAATATCACCGGAATTAACTTCTGCTCCGATTCTAATTATTCCCTCTTCATCCAAATCTTTTAATTTTTCCAAAGAAACATTAGGAATATCCAAAGTGGTAACTTCTGGCCCGAGCTTAGTATCACGGACATCACAATAAAAATCTTCAATATGAATGGAAGTGAAACGATTATCGCTCACCACTCTTTCTGACAAAATAATGGCGTCTTCGTAGTTTGCTCCACCCCAAGATAAAAATGCTACCAAGAGATTTTGTCCCAAGGCTAAAACACCTTTATCAGTCATTAAACTGTCGGCTAAAATATCACCTTTCTTTATTTTTTGTCCTCTCTCAACGGAAGGTCTCTGAGAAATACAAGTATATTGGTTGGCGCGAATAAATTTTCGTAAACGATAAGTTACCACATCATCTCCGTCTTTTTTGCCATGCACTTTTAATTTCACGCTGTTAGCATCAACTTCAATTACCTCTCCGTCATATTCACTGGCAATAGCTTGTCCAGAATCACGAGCGGCTTTTTCTTCCAAACCAGTACCCACTAAAGGAGCCTGAGGCAAAACATAAGAAACAGCCTGACGTTGCATGTTGGCTCCCATCTGAGCGCGGTTAGCATCATCATGTTCTACGAATGGAATCAAAGCAGTGGCGACGCTCAAGATTTGGAAAGGAGAAACATCAATAAATTGAATGGATTTAGTCGGATAAAAACCCGGCTCACCATTAAATCTTCCTTCAACATCCTTATTTACAATTCTGTTATCTTCGCTAATTTTAATACCACTAGGAGCAATGAAATATTTTTCTTCTTCCCAAGCATCTAAATAGACAACTTCGTTAGTAATTTTTCCATCTTTAACACGGAAATATGGAGTTTCAATAAAACCAAATTTATCCAAGCGAGCAAAGGTCGCCAAATAACTTACCAAACCAATATTGGCACCTTCTGGAGTTTGAATCGGACAGATTCTTCCATAATGAGTATGATGCACATCGCGGACTTCAAAACCAGCCCTCTTACGATTTAAACCACCAGGGCCCATAGCAGAAAATCTTCTCTTGTGTTCCAATTCAGCCAAAGGATTTTCTTGGCTCATGAACTGTGATAATTGGGAAGCATTAAAGAACTCCTCAATTACTGCCATCAATGGTCTGGAATTAATTAATTGAGCTGGCACCAAAGAAAAGATGTCATAAGTGGACATTCTGTCCTGGATGATTCTCTTCATACGGCCGATACCCAATCGTAATTTTTGTTGCAATAACTCTCCTACAGCTCTAATACGGCGATTACCAAGGTGATCAATATCATCAGGACGAGCTTTTTCATCATTACTATATTTAATAACCAATTTCAAAATTCCCACCAAATCTTCTTGTGAGAGTAATTTTTCATCCAAATTGGTTTTTTTATTTCCTAAACGTTGATTAACTTTATGACGGCCTACTCTGCTTAAATCATAACGATCTTCGCGGAAAAACATGCCCTCAATTAAACCCCTAGAATTTTCTGGGGTAGCCAAATCTCCGGGCCTCACTCTCTTATAAATTTCTACAAAAGCCTCATCTTGATTACGAGAAACATCTTTCTTTAAAGTTTTTTCAATAAATCTGATATCTCCAGTATCAACATCCTTAAAAGTATTTAAAATTTCTTCGTTGGTAGTTAAACCAAAAATTTTTAATAAAGTAGTAACTGGTACCTTTCTCTTACGATCAATTTTTACATAAATTACGCCGTCACTTTCAGTTTCAAATTCCAACCAAGCCCCCTGATTAGGAATAATTTTAGCGCCAAAAAGCTTTCTACCCTTTAAAATGTTAGCAGAAAAATATAAACCACTAGAACGGATGATTTGAGAAATAACTACACGCTCTACACCATTAATAATAAAAGTGCCACGTGGAGTCATCATTGGAACATCGCCAAAATAGACCTCCTGCTCTTTGGTGTCTTTAACTCTATGATTTATTAATTTTAGTTTAACTCTTAAAGCCGCTTCGTAAGTTAAATTCTTCTCCTTGGCTTGAAATTCATCAAATTTTGGCTTATCAAAATAATAATCTACTAAATTAAGCTCCAATTCTTTCCCAGTATAATCTTTAACCGGGGAAATTGATTGGAATAATTCCCTCAAACCCTCCTTAAGAAACCATTCATAGGAGTTGAGTTGAATTTCCGAAAGATTAGGAATAATATCCAAACTCTTTAGAACATCTGGCTGATTACTAAAAATTTTTACTTTTGAAAACATAAAAATATTTATCCCCAATTATTTCTTGGGTTTTCGATGATTTTTATTAAAATTATCTAAATTGTGTATAACAATTTTTTTGTTTAATATTTTTTATACAAAAAATTGATAAAAAAGATTATTTTCTATAAGAAATTTGATTATTTCTTATTCTATTCTTTTTTTATATTTTGTCAACCCCCTTTACCCACATATATAAGAATGTTGAAGTATAGGAGGTTGACTCCAAAGAATCTTTACCTCTTTGACCACTGCGGAGCGCGTCTGGCTTTCTTCAAACCATATTTCTTCCTTTCTACTTTACGAGCATCCCTAGTCAAATACCCAGCCCTGCGCAAACGCTTCTTAAAATCAGCGTTAAATTCAATCATGGCTCGGCTAATACCTAATCTAATAGCATCAGATTGAGCATTAATTCCACCGCCAGAAACTTGGATTGAAGCTCCAAATTTACCAGGGCAGTTCATCTTTTCAAACGGAGATATCAAGTTCTTTTGATTGCGCAAAATAGAGAAATATTCTTGATAATCACGGCCATTAACAGTAATCTCTTTCTTTTTAGTATAGAGTCTTACTCTTGCTACAGCACTCTTTCTGCGGCCAATTCCTTCATAATACTTCTCTTTTGATGATTTAGAAGTTTCATCAGCCTCTTCTTTTTCAATTTTTTTAACCTCAGTCTCTTTAGTCATTGATGATTAAATTCTTTATCCTTTTTGACCTTAATTTATTTTTTGGGAGCATGCCCATAACTGCTTTTCTTAAAATTTCTGAAGGATTTTTTTCAAGGACTTGTCTATATGTTTCAGTTTTCAAATGTCCAATATACCCGGTATGATGTCTATATACTTTTTGTTTTTGTTTTTTTCCAGTTACCCTTATTTTAGAAACATTATCCACTATTACCTTTACCTCGCCTGATTGATTGGGCTCATATTTAGCTGAACTTTTACCCTGCAACAAACTAGCGATCTGAGTCGCCAATCTTCCCAATATTTGATTGCTAGCATTAAATTTATATTCCTTCATAAAATTATTCTACGAATTCAATAATCGCCATTTTAGAAGCATCTCTCTTTCTAAACTGAGGAGTTTTGATAATTCTTAAATAGCCGCCATTACGCTTTTTCATTGTAGGAGCTATTTTATTAAATAACTCAAAAGCGCTTTTTTCATCTAATCGACTAATTAGCATTCTTAAAGATGCTAAGTTCTGTTTTTTAGCCAAGGTAACCAATTTTTCCAATTTTACCTTTATTTCTTTAGCTCTTGCTTCGGTGGTCTTAATCTTTTTGTGCATAATCAAATTACCCATCAAAATCTTCAAAAAAGATTTGCGAGCAGCTGATTTTCTATGAAATTTTCTTCCCTTGCTTAAATGACGCATATTTAAAAATTATTTTTTATTTCTTAGCCTTCTTAACTTTTTTCTCGGTCTTTTTTTCCGACTTAGGCTCTTCTTCGGCAACCTCTGTCTTTTCTTCTGGTACTTCAATATCTCCAATTACTTGAAAATGACTATTAAGAATCTCACAGGCCTTTTTAAAAGCTTGGCGTGGAGAAATAGAACCATCAGTTTCAATGTGAAGTCTCAAACGATTATAGTCAGTGCGTTCACCGACACGCATATCTTCAACTTCATAATTAATATTTTTAATAGGAGAGAACAAAGCATCCAAACTGAGAGTGCCAATAGGAAGCTTCTCTTTTCTTCCCATTTCAGCAGGCATATAACCCAAGCCTGATTCTACGGTCATAGTTATTTCCAATTCAGCTTTTTTATCAGTAAGAGTGGCGATAAAAGCATCGGTATTAATAATTTCAGCCGCGGAATTCTTTTCAATATCACTAGCAAAAACTTTCTTTTCTCCCTTAACGGATAAAGTAAGAGTTTGAGGTTCGTTAGAAAAAGTTTTAATTCTAATCTTCTTTAAATTTAAAAGAATTTGAATAACATCTTCTTTGATATGAGGAATAGTACTAAATTCATGCTGCACGCCTTTGATTTTTACAGTGGTGATCACTGAGCCAGGCAAAGATGACAATAAAACTCTGCGCAAAGCAATGCCGACAGTCAAACCATAGCCAGGATACAAGCCCTCTATTTCAAAAACGCCGAGGTTTCCATCTTCTTTAATAATATTTGTTTTTGATGGTAATACAAATTCCATATTTATTTATTTAGAATAAAACTCGACGACAAGACTAATATTAAATGGTGGCTTTAATTCCCCCATTGAAGGTTCGGAAATTACCTTGCCTTCTACTTTTTCACGATTCAAAGACAAAAAGCTAGGAACTTCTTGCTTCTTAATCGTTTCTTTCAAATTCTTAAATGCCGGTTTTTCTAAGCTTTGAGGTCTGACGGTAATAGTATCTCCAATCTTTAATCCTCTTGAAGGAATACGCAATTTTCTGCCATTTACCCAAAAATGTCCATGATTTACCAATTGACGAGCAACGCTTCTTGATGGAGCGAGACCCAAACGGAAAACAATGTTATCCAAACGCATTTCTAATTTCTTAAACAAAACTTCAGTAGTAGATCCTTTGCTGGCCAATGACTCTTTGAAATAACGACGTAATTGATTTTCATCAATACGATAAATCAATTTCATCTTTTTCTTTTCGGTTAATTGACGGGCGTATTCGGAGATTCCACCACGAGATTTAGTTTTTTTATGCATACCAGGCTTAAAAGGCCTTTTGATCATAGCGCATTTTGGAGAAAAACAACGATCCCCTTTTAAAAAGAGTTTTTCACCAATAGCTCTACATTTTCTGCATTTGATATCTAATTGCATATTTTTTAGATTCTTCTCACTTTAGCTGGTCGACATCCACCATGAGGAATAGGAGTAACATCCTTAATAGAAAATAGATTTACACCACGAGCAATCAAAGTTCTTAAAGCTGATTCTCTACCGCTACCAACACCTCTAATGAAAACGGAAAAATCCATGATACCAGACTTTTTTATTTTTTGTAATAAAGATTCGGCTACTTGAGCAGCTGCAAAAGGAGTAGCTTTCTTAGGACCCTTAAACTGTAAATGTCCACTGGAACTCCAGCCTAAAACATTACCTTGGCTATCAGTAGCTGTCATTAAAATATTATTATAAGAAGCAATAATATAGATTCTTCCTTGTCCAGGAGCTCTTTTTACTGAAACATCAGAATTCTCAGCTTTTTTCATAGCTGCTTGCAATACTTCGGCTTCTTTAATAGCCTCTTCACTTGTTTGTTTTATAACCTTTTTCTTTCCCATAATATTATTTCAATTCCGTCTTTCTTTTACCACTACCGACGGTTCTTCTAATGTTACCTCTCACAGTGCGAGAGTTTGTTTTGGTTCTTTGACCACGCACAGGAAGTTTTCGGCTATGACGCATTCCGCGATAAGAACCAATTTCCTTTAAACGCTTAATATTGCTTTGAATTTCACGACGCAAATCACCTTCTACTTTATAATTTTTTTCAATAAATGACTGAATTTTATTCAATTCATCATCGGTCAATTCTCCTGCTTTTTTATCAAAAGAAATACCAGCGGCTTTCAAAATTTTTCCGCTTAAAGGACGACTTATTCCGTAAATATAGCATAAGCTAATTTCTACTCTTTTTTTGTCTGGCAACGTAACGCCTAAAAGTCTTACCATAAATTATCCCTGTCTTTGTTTATGTTTAGGATTTTTACAAATAACAAAAATGCGACCACCTCGCTTTACTGTTTTACAATTATTACAAATCTTTTTTACTGATGCTCTTACTTTCATTTTTTTATCTTCTAAAAACTATCCGTCCACGCCTTTCATCCGGACTAAGTTCCAAAGAAACTCTATCGCCCGGCATAACGCGAATAAAATTCAGTCTCAACTTTCCCGCAAGATGAGCTAAAACCTCTCGGCCGTCGTCTAACCTTACTTTGAAAGTCGTACTGGGCAAAGCCTCTTCAACGACGCCATCGAAATACTGTTTTTTCATAGACAGATGTATATTAAATGATTATATTCAAATTTTACTTTTAGTCAAGGGTTATATGAATGTTTGAAGACTTAATCGGCAAGAAATGAATAAACCTCGGAGCGACCGAACAAGACACGTCTTTTATTCCTTCAACTTTCCTTAAGTAATCTCCCAGTTTATCAATGCTCATTCCCGTCAAATTATCTTTAAAAGAATCTGTTTTTATGCGATCTCTAAAGACTAATTTAACATCAACTGGGAAAGAAAGCAGTCCTTTTTCAAAATCAACTCTAGGAACTCCGTATTCAAAATTGGCAGAATACAATTCTTTATCTAATAGTTCAGTCTGCTTAGCTTGCGCGGCTTTAGTGAATAAATCTTTAATGTCTGACTCTTTAAAAACTAAAACTTTAAGCGAAGCATTTAAACTAATTTGAAAACTTTCAGCCTTATCCCCCGCCTTCACAGAATATTCTTCTTTTTCTATAGTGAATGCTTTAGCATCATCTAAGACTTTAAAACCTTCCGGCAATTTACTCATTAATTCTTCCTCCAAAGAAATCTTGGCCAAATCTATTAGTTTGGAACGACCATTATCTAAATCTGCTTGGCTTGCTACTTTAGCTTCACCAATATAACCGCCAGACATGGCGCTTTCCGATTCTCCGTAAAACTTATCATATTTAGCACTCCCTTTAAATCCAGGAATAGTAAATTTACAAGGACTAATATTATATTTTTCTCCAGGTTGGTCAGCTACTACCGCTACTTCTATATAAGAAGGAATAATAGAACCATTCTCTATTTTCGCTCCGGGCACGGTAACGGCTTTGGTAATTTTAAAAGTTTTTCCGTCTGGGGATAAAAAGCGTGTATTAGCAACTAAATTTTGCGCGCTAGAACTATAAGCATTATAAATTTTAATTTTCCCTGAGCTCTTTACCGAGACATCTTTAATGCCAGTGGTAGCAAAATTTTCATTAATTTGCCTGCTTAATTTCATATATTGAGCAGGAACCTTAAAATTAGAATCGTCATTCTCACTGATGACCTTGGAAGCTAAAACCGGAGACTGTGTTTCCCATGAAGCTTTTTGAGTAATAATAACCAAATCGGCATTAGTCAAAAAATAGAAAACAAGGAAAATAACAATCAAAATTCCGAACAAAAGAATCACAACGGAACCAATCTTTTTAGAAAATTTAAATGATATTTTCTTTTTTTTATTTTTCTTAATTAATTCACTAGCCTTTATTTCTTCAACTTCTACTGAGACGAGACTAACGGGGCTAAAAGAATCCATTGATTTGACTTTGGGAGATTCGGATATTTTTTCTTTAGTTCTAGTAGTCTTAGTTTCTTCTTTGGGCCCGATATCTTTTACCTGACTAGGCCTCCTTCCTCTTGGAGTTTTAGTATTAGTAGGAGGAGCAATGTCTCTAAAAAAAGTAGCTTTAGAAGCTTTAGGCTTAGCAACGATTTTTTGTTCCAACGCAGAGATGCCAGCCTCTTCAGCCATAGCAATTATTTTCTCTCCGGAATCATTTTGTAAAAATATTTTTTTACCGGCTGATTTTGCCTCCCGCGCCAAAAGTTTAAAATTAATTTCTGATTCTGCCAACTTAGAATCTTCAGGGACAAAAATAACAAAATTAGAACTCTCTGAGTTTAAAATTTTCTCAACTATAGTTGAGACATCATCATTGGCATCAATATAAATATTCTCAAATTTCATAATAAAAATTTAATAAAGCGTTCATCTTGTCCACTTAAGCCGACGCCTTAATATTTTATTTAAATCTGGATTGTAAGATTCCGGCAAAAACAAATTGGCTAAGAAAACCGCTAAAATTGCGTCAAAATCACCCTTTTCTGAACGCTTATCAGTACTTATATTTATTTTATCAAATATTTCATCACTTGAATAGTGGCTAACTGTAGGCTTCTTCTTAAAAACGGATTTGGGCCAAACAAATGATTTTAAAGTCTCCGATATTTTAGGGAAATTAGCTAGCTCGCCATAAAGTTTTATTTCCGGATGCAATTTTTCTCCACCAGCGGATGGATCAAAAAAGTTTTTAACCGACAAGGCAATGCCAGCTGCTAATATCTTTAATTCTGGAGCAAACATTTTTTCAAACCAACGTCTAGCCGAAGCACTCATCTCTCCCTGAGCATATTTATCCCTCAAATGCTCCGCGTTCTTTAAACTAATAGCAAATTCTTTAGCGATAATCGCGGTGAGATTTTTTCCTCCCCAATTAAACTTTTCCGAACTCTTTAAAAAATTACCCATCAAACCAATCTTAGTCTCCTCTTCTCCCAAAAAAACTAAAACGCCCCCTTCGCCTAAAGCAGAAAAAGTTTTATCATAAATTAAATTATCTTCGCAAACAATTTTTGTTGAACATTTAAAACACGCTATTATCTTGGATAATTCCTCCCAAAAATTCTTGTCTCCATAATTATTTTCAAAAGTAAATCCCAAACGACGCCCAGCAAAACCCAAAGGATTTAGAATCTTTTTTCCTTCAATTGTAGGATCTTTAATAGCCGATGAAATCAAGGTTAAATTTATTTCTGGGATACCCAAAGCCCTTGATACTATCGCCTTTTCTCTATCCTGTAAGCGCCAAGTAAGATTCAAAATTAAATTTTCCAATTCGGCTTCTTCAATGGCATTTATGGGGCTCTCTCGTAAAATAGAAAAATTAGAAAGAGTTGATTTCAAAAAAGGTCTTTCTAAAACTAATAATAAATGGCTATTTTTTTTACTAGAACTAACAGCTCCGCTCAAAATATTTAATATTTGTTCATGATTAAAATTTTCTTCTAAAGGAGCTTTTAAAAAAACACCATCTTTAATTCTTACTTTGCGGGATGCAAAATTAACCTCCGCTTCCCAAATTTTTACAGATTTTTTTCTCCCCCAAAAAACCAAAACCTTATCCCACTTTTTCTTAAAAATTTTTTCTAAGCCAAACATCTTATAAATATTATAACAATTTTTTAAAAATAAAAAAAGCGACTACCAAAACAGTACTCGCTTCTTTTTTAACTTTTGATTCACTGGATATATTCATGCCTATTATTCCTAAGTGATTTTTAAAAATTATTCTAAAATCGCTTTTATTCTTCTGATTCCAGCCGAAACAGCCTCTTCTTTGATAATTTTAAAATGGCCAAGTATACCGATATTTTCTACATGAGGCCCACCACAAATTTCTTTGGAGAAATCTCCGATAGAATAAACCTTTACCTTGTCGCCATATTTTTCCGCAAATAGACCAATAGCTCCAGAATTCTTTGCTTCATTCAAATTCATTTCTTCCATTTTCACTGACAATTTTTCTTGAATTTTTTCATTAACAATATCTTCTACTTGTTTTATTTGTTCGGGAGTCATTTTTTGATTATAAGAAAAATCAAATCTCAACCTCTCAGAATTTAAATTACTACCCTTCTGACCCACCTCTTGACCTAAAACTTGCCTTAAAGCCGCATGCAAAAGATGAGTAGTGGTGTGATATTTTACTACTTGTTCAGAATTATCAGCCAATCCACCCTTAAACATTCCAGCAGAAGCAGTACGCGACAATTCTTGATGTTTTTCAAATTCTTTTTGAAATTTATCCTTATCTATTACCATGCCTTTTTCTTTAGCCAATTCTTCAATTATTTCAATTGGGAAACCATAAGTAGTAAATAAAATAAATGGATCAATCCCCCTTTCAAATTCTTTCAATCCCTTTTCTAAAGTTTTACTAAATTTTTCTTCTTCTCTTACTAATTGTTCCTCAATAAAATCTTGATTATGTTTTAATTCAGGGTAGATATCTTGATAGACATTCAAAACGGACTCAATTAATTTATGAGTAAAAGCCTCTTTGATCTCCAATAATTTTCCATATCTTACCGCTCTTCTAATTAATCTGCGTAAAACATAACCCCTACCCACATTAGATGGTTCCAATTTCTCTGCTAACATAAAGATTGCGGCCTTGATATGATCAGCAATAATTCTAAATTCTTTCTGATAATCTTTATAATTTTTACTGAATGTATTAAGTTCTCTCATACGGTTACAAATAATTTTTACCTGATAATTTTTCTATTTCCTTAATAATCGGAACAAATAATTCCGTTTCATAGACATCTTTCTTATCATTCAAAACAGCCAAAACTCTTTCCAGGCCCATCCCAGTATCTACATTTTTTTGCTTTAACGTTTCATACACACCCTGAACTGTTTTATTATATTGCATGAAAACATCATTCCAGATTTCTACCCATCTCACATCATCAACATCAAAAATTTCTGGTGCCTTTTC
>CAZRVJ010000001.1:23847-36158 GCA_964603535.1 uncultured Candidatus Saccharibacteria bacterium | reverse complement strand
TTCTTTTTTTATTTCTTCAAAATTTTTATCTTTAATCGGAGGCAATTGAAAAAAGTCTCCTCACAAAACAACCTGCAACCCGCCAAAAGGACTTGTTGATTTTCTAACCATTTTCAAAACCCTATCAACTAAATCCAATCTTTGCGCATCAAACATTGATATTTCATCAATAATTAAAACTTTAGAATGAATTACTCTCTCCTGTAGTTTTTTACTTTTAAGAGCTCTTTTTACTTCTTCATTAAAATCTTTTTCAATTTTTATACCAGACCAAGAATGAATGGTGCGGCCATTTAATTGCGTAGCCGCTACCCCGGTAGAAGCAGTAATGCCAACAGCTATTTCTTCTCTTTTTAAATACTCAATAAATTGATTTAATAAAAAAGTTTTGCCGGTTCCAGCGGAACCGGTTAAGAAAACATTTTGTCCTGACTTTAATATTTCCAAGGCCTTCTCTTGCTTCATTGTTATATCTTACTCTTTTTTATCAAAAATAGAATGCTCCAACAATCAACAATTTATCCCCATAAGCCATTTTTGAATGGATTTCAAAACAAAAGACGCCATTTTATTGGTGTCTTTTGTTTTCTAATTTTCTGTTTTAATTCTATACCTCAATGCCTCAGCTAAGTGGCTGGTGGTGATTTTCTCGCTATTAGCCAAATCGGCAATAGTTCTCGCCACCTTTAATATCTTATAATACGTCCTCGCTGACAAATACCATTCTTCAATAGCTTTTTTCAATAATTCTTCTTCCTGATTATCCATGACGCACATTTTTTCTACTTCCGGAGAATTCATTTCGCTATTGGAATATATTCTTCTACCCAATGATTGAAATCTTTGCTTTTGAACCATGCGGCATTGTTTTAATCTTTTTCTGATTTCTTCCGATGTCTCGCCTCTTTTGTCTGATTTTAATTCGTCATATTTTACTCTTGGCACTTCAATTTGAATATCCAATCTATCCATCAATGGACCGGATAATCTTTTTTGATAACGCAAAATCTCAGACGGAGAGCATTTACATTCTTTTTCCGGATCGCCGTAATAACCACACGGACAAGGATTCATGGCAGCCACTAAAATAAATTTCGCCGGAAAAGAAACAGTGCCTTGCACTCTACTCACTGTTACTAAGCCATCTTCTAAGGGTTGTCGTAAAGCTTCTAAAACATTTCTGGGGAATTCCGCAATCTCATCAGCAAACAATACGCCGCGATGAGCTAAACTAATTTCTCCAGGCTTCGGCCAAGTGCCACCACCCACCAAAGCCACGTTAGACGCTGTATGATGCGGTGAGCGAAACGGTCGAGCACAAATCAATGGTTTATCTATAGGAACCAATCCGCAAACGCTGTAGACCTGTGTAACCTCTAAAGCTTCATCTATAGACATTTCCGGTAGAATAGATGGCAAAGCTTTAGCCAACATAGTTTTTCCCGAACCAGGAGAACCAACCATTAAAATATTATGCCCTCCGGCAGCAGCGATTTCCAAAGCTCGTTTGGCTTGTTCTTGTCCGCGAACTTGAGAAAAATCCGTCAAATATTCCGTAGTCTCCAATTGTTCTAAATTTACTTCCTCGCTTTCATTTATTTCTTTTTTACCCTCCAAATATTCCACCAAATCCGCTAATTTTTCTACGCCAATTACTTTTACTCCTTTTACAATTGCTGCCTCACGAATATTTTTCTGAGGCACGATTAAATATTCAAATCCTTTTTCTTTAGCCATTAAAGCTACAGGCAAAACTCCCGGAATAGGTCTAATAGTACCATCTAAAGCCAACTCGCCTAAGAAGACTTTATTATCAGTTTTAAAATCTTGAATTTGTTTAGACGCCAAAAGATAACCAATGGCAATGGCTAAATCATAAACCGAACCTTCTTTTTTTAAATCCGCCGGAGCTAAATTAACGGTAATTCTCCGATTTTGTTTTTGTGGAGGCGAAGCTCCACTATTTTTAATAGCCGAGGAAACTCTATCTTTAGATTCTTCCACTGCCTTATCCGGTAAACCCACTATATTAAAAGAATGGAGGCCGGATCCTAAATCCACCTCCACTTCTATGGGTTGTGCCTTAATTCCTATTAAAGCAGCGGAATAAATTTTTGCGGTCATATCAAAATATTCTTGTTAACTTTGAATATTTAATTATGCTCCTTTTATTTCTATTTCTTTCCTTGGCCAGTCATTTTCTTAACGCATTTTGTGCAAAGAGTTGCAGCTGGTTCTACTCTTAATCTCTTTAATTCAATTTCTTTTCCGCAAGTTTCGCAAATTCCATACTCACTCTTTTTAATTCTCTCTAAAGCTGAGTTAATTTTATCTAATTTCTTTTCTAAAACTTCTTTAACGGCTAAAGCATTGCCGATTTCTTCTACTTGATCAGCCTCAATACTGAGATCGTCGCCATCACCGAAAGATGGTAATGGTGCGAATTCATCATTATCTGGAGCTTGAATATTATCCAAGTCCGCTGTCAATTTCACTTTGTCTTTTTCCAAAAGATCTTTAAATTCGTGAATGGTTTCTTTTTTACCCAATTTTTTTAAAATCCTATTAAGCATGCGAATGTTGTTTAAATTTGCAAATTCGACATTACTGATTACTGAATGAAGCAAATTCAATTTACAACATTCAGTATCCCGCCTGCGGCGGGATAAAGGTTTTATTTCTGCTCAACCAGTGGCCTCACAGACAAAGCCCTTTATTTACTCGCCTCCTTTACTATAGCTTCAAAAATATTAGGATGATTAGCGGCTAATTCAGCCAAAACCTTCCTGTTAATATTAATGTTTTTCTTCTTTAATTGATTAGTTAATTTGCTATAACTTATACCCAATTCACGGCTGGAAGCATTAATCTTCACTTGCCACAATTGGCGATTAACTCTTTTCTTTTTGCGGCGATCATCAAAAGCATGACTCCAAGCATGAAGCAAAGCTTCTTTAGCTGCTCTTTCTTTAGATTTTCTACCCCAATTATAACCTTTTGTATATTTTAGGATTTTCTCTCTTTTTTTATGCGCTGTTTTTCCTCTTTTTACTCTTACCATATTTTTATATTTTTAGTTTTAA
This sequence comes from uncultured Candidatus Saccharibacteria bacterium, assembly GCA_964603535.1. GTDB lineage: Bacteria > Patescibacteriota > Minisyncoccia > UBA6257 > JAAZHW01 > DAONDV01. Next base: position 33,075 of record CAZRVJ010000001.1, on the reverse strand, counting down.
TTTCCGTGAGGAATAAAACTTTTTATAACCTTTTCATCAACTTTGCAAAATCCAAGAGATCGACGCTTCTTTTGGTTCTGTTCACCGGTTAATTTCGCTTTAAAATGATTTTGTTTTAGCGGTCTGCGAGAAAGTTTTCCATTTTTAGAAAGTTTTACTCGTTTTGCTATAGCTTTATTTGTTTTTAACATATTATTTATTTCCCTATGATAATAATTAAGCTTCTCGGCGTTCCTTTGATAGGTTGAACTATCTTATACGGTTTTGTGAGCATTGTCAAAAATTCTTCAATCTTTTGCTTGGCAAAGTCTCTTTTACCCTTTTCCCTGCCTCGCAAGACCAATTCAATAAAAACCCTAGAAGAAGTCTCTAAAAATTCATCGGCTTTTTTAGCACGTACTTTCATATCGTTTTCACCGATATTAAAAGTCAGACGAATACCCTTCATAACATCAGCTTTCTGCTTAGCGCGCTGTTTTTTGTCTTCTTTTTCCTTTTGATAAAGAAATTTACCAAAATCTTGAATCTTTGCTACCGGAGGATTGGCTTCTGGAGAAATTTCAATCAAATCCATCTGTTTTTCTTTGGCTAAATTTAAGGCTTCAATAGTAGTCATAACCCCTAAATTCTCTCCATTTTCATCAATAACTCGTAATTCCCTCGCCCTTATGTAATTGTTAGTATTATATCTTTTAAAAATGTGTTTATTGTGTTTATACGACTGAATTTTTATTGTTTTTTGTTATTTATATTAAAAATTACTTTTATTTATCTTTAAATTTTCTAACGGGGTGGAGATGGCGGGAGTTGAACCCGCGTCAACAAAGCTTTTCGTGAGAGCGATACAGATATATTCGGTTTTTTAGAAGTTGACGTTAAAACCGAAAAAAGGTCAACCCTTGGTCTTGAATTTGTCGATTCTTTGAGGCAAAACCTTCCTAAAAGAAACCTATCTCAAATATAATACTATCTAAAACGATGAGAACGATTTAGTAGCAGGTTTATGCGAAAGCATAAGCCGGAATCTGTTTAGATTCAGCAATTATTTGTTGCCTGATTTTTTAATGAGGTATCAGAGCTGCCTCAACCTGACTCTTTCGGATCTACTTTGCTTCGAGGCCCATCATCCCCAGAAAAACATAATACTATAAATGAAAGAATTTTGCAACACCACACCTTTTATCATTATAATCGTCATTTTCTCATAAAAAAATGATAATTATTGACAAATAATCAATATAAGCCTATTTTAAAACAAAAATCGCGTAAAAAATTACACGATTTTTGTTTTTTTAATAATCTTTTAATTCTCTGGATTTTTCTCTTTCAAACTCTCTTTCTTTTATAGTCTCTCTTTTATCAGTTTTCTTTTTGCTTCGTCCAAGTCCTAATTGCACTTTTATTTTATTATTCTGCAAAATAAAAGCGATAGGAATAAGATTAACTTTAGCTTCTTTTATTTTTCCGGTGAGATATTTTAATTCGTCTTTATGTAAAAGTAATTTTCTAGAACGCCCTGGATCAAAATCACTAGGAGCATTTTTCGGCTGCCAAGCCGGAATATTTATATTCAACAAATATAATTCTCCATTATAAAAATTAGCAAATGAACCATCCATAGTAACCTGTCCTGCTTTTACAGATTTTACTTCAAATCCCAGCAAAGCTATACCTGCTTCAAATGTTTCTAAAATTTCATAATCAAATCTTGCTTTTCTATTTTCCGCTAAAATTTTCATAACTATTTTTATAATCCTAATTCATTACTAATTCCTTGCATAGCTTCCAAACAAATTTTGGAAAATTGTTCTAATGTTAATCCAAATTCGGAACAAGCTAAAATATTTTTTCTTTTGGCTCCAGCAGCAAATCTTTCTTCTTTAATTCTATTTATAATTGATTCTGTTGTTAATTCTGATATTTTTTTACTAGGTAAAACTAAAGCTGCAGCTACAATTAAACCAGTCATAGGATCAACACTATAGATAGCTTTTTCAAATATAGTGTTTCTAGGAGTGCCATTCATTTCATTATGAGCGCGAATAGCTTGCGCTGATTCTTTATCCAATCCTAATTTTTCTAATTCATCGGCTCCTACTAAAGCATGTTTTTCTGGAAAATCTATCATTTCTTCATAATCATAATCATGAAGTAATCCAGCTATTCCCCATTTATTAACATCTTCTTTAAAATATTCCGCTAATTTCATTAAACATGCCTCAGTAGCGAGACAATGTTTAATCATATTTTTATTTTTTATTTTATTTTTTAATAATTCTAAAGCTTGATCTCTATCCATAATTGTCAATTGACAAGCAATATTAATAATTATTTTTAATCGGCATTAAAATATAAAAATAATTTTCTTCTTTTTCTGATTTAATGAGAATGGGTTTTATTTCTCCATTTAAACCCATATAAACATCACTAGATTCTATACCTTTTAATCCATCTAATAAATAATGCCAATTAATAATTAATTCTTGTTTATCTCCTTTTATTTCCGCCTCCAATTCTGTTTTATTTTCTCCGATAGCTGATTCTCTTCCTGAAATTTCTAATTTATTATCTTCAGTTTTTATTTTAATATCATTAACTTTACCAACAAAGACAGAAGATAATTTTGCAGCATTAATTAATTCTTCTTTAGAAACAAAAACTGAAGTTTGAATGTCTTGAGGGATAATGGCTTCATAATCAGGAAAAGATCCTTCAATTAATCTGGAAATTAATTCTACATCTTCAAAATTAAATAAAATTTGATGACTATCAATAAAAATTCTTACTTTCTTTTCATCCTCACAAATCTTTATTGTTTCTTGAATAGTTTTAAAAGGAATAATTATTTTAATATCATCCAAATCTGTTTTAAAATCATCGGATTTTATAGTCTTTTCAGCTAATCTAAATGTATCAGTAGCTACTAATTTTATTTTCTTATCTTTTAACCAGAATAAAACTCCACTTATTTCCGGTCTTCTATCTCCGGAAGAAGCAGCGCAGATTACTTGGTTTAATGATTTTTTCAAATCAAAAGTCTTAATTTCTAGATATTCTTCTACTTTTACAGTCGGAATAATTGGAAAATCTGATTCTCTTATTCCTTGAATAATATTTTGTGATTTATCAGTGGTAATTTTTAATTTAGAATCAATTGTTTCTAATTCTAATTTAGAATCTGAAATATTATTAATGATTGCTCCAAAGATATTTGCTGGCACGGTTATCCCCCCTTCATCCACAATCTTTCCATTTATCCAACAAGTAACTCCAATCTCTAAATCAGTAGCAGAGATCTTAATTCTTCCTTTCTCTGTCTTGATTAATACATTTTTTAATATAGGAAGAACATTAGATGTTCCAATTGCTCTCTCTACATTAGTAAAAGCATTCTTTAAATTTTCTCTTAATATTATAATTTTCATAATATAACTAGTAGTACTAGTAGTAGACGACTTTTTACGCTGATAAATTATTTAAAACCCTTTATTAATGTCATTTTTTTGTTGGATAACTTGTGGAAAAATGTTGAATTGAATATGTATAAGTAGGAATAAAGTGTTTAGTTATTATTGTATATTTTTTCTTTAATTAAGTTGATTTCCTGAGATAACATTTTATTTTTAATAATATCTTTAGAAATCTTATTGTAGGCATGAAGAATAGTGGTATGATCACGATTACCTAATTTTCTGGCAATCATAGAAAATGAGTTTTTTAAGTCTTCTCTGAGTAAATACATAATGATTTGTCTCGGTTTAACTAATTCCTTTTTTCTGGAATGGCTTAAAATCTCTTTTTCCGTAGTACTATAGAATTCAACCACAGTAGCAATAATATTGTCAGGAGAAATCATTCTAATACGATGATTATTTATTTCATCTAATATAGAAGCAGCATTTTCTACAGTTGGGGCTAATTTTCTTATTTTTAGCATGCCTAAGAGTCTAATTAAAGCTCCTTCTAGCTCTCTGATATTGTAGGGGAATTTTTGGCTAATTAACTCAAAAACCTCATTACTTAAGATAATATCCTTATTTTGTGAGTCCATCTTGGTTTTTAAGATGGCTACCCTAGTTTCGTGGTCTGGATAAGAGATATCAGCTACCATACCACCCTCAAATCTAGAGCGTAAGCGTTCTTCTAGGGTTGATAAGAGATAAGGAGAGCGATCAGAAGAAATGATTATTTGTTTGTTATTTTCGTATAAAGCATTAAAAGTGTGGAAAAATTCTTGTTGAGTAGCTTCCTTACCACTAATGAATTGAATATCATCAATAATTAAAGCATCAACTTTTCTATATTTATTCTTTAAATCATCCATTCTTTTCATTCTGATGCCATTAATTACTTCGTTGGTGAATGTTTCACTGCTCACATAACGAATATTTATTCTATTCTTTGATAATTTTCTTAATTCATTACCCACTCCCTGAATTAAATGTGTTTTTCCTAAACCTACTCCTCCGTAAATAAAAAGTGGATTATATTTTTTTCCTAATTCACTAATTACTCCCAATCCGGCAGAATAAGCTAATTCATTATTAGCGCCAACGACGAAATTCTGCAAAGTATATTTAGAATTAAGTCCGGTCTTAGGATCAATACTATAATTTGGAAAATCTAAAGTTTTGGAAAGAATATCGGCCTCCATTTTTTTAATATGAGAAGAAATGGGGGCTTTTAATTTTTCTTCGCTTGGTTGGATTTGATAAATAATGTCTTTTATTTCCGGATCAAAATTTCTAATGATTTTTAGTATAATTTTGTGGTATTTATTTGATACCCATTCTTTGGCAAAGGCGCTTTCTAAAGAAAGAGACACCATTTCGTCTTTTTTATCGGAGAGAAAGCTGTTTTTTAGCCAAGTTTGAAAATTAGGCTTAGAAATTTGTAGCTCTAACTCCCCTAATACCGATTGCCATAGTTCTTGTAGTTCCATAATTTAAAAGAAAAAAGATAAAAATATTATTTATACACACGCTTTCCACATGGCTGTGGAATTTAGCGATTTTAATCTTAATTTATATAGATATGATAGTAAATATCTATATAAATAACAAACCGACTAAAAGTGAATTGCCTGTGGATAACTTTTGGAAAAACGATAAAAACTGGAAATATTGGAGTATCTGATTAAATATCTAATCAAACAAAAAGTTTCCAGTTAATAATTTTTTATTTTTTGAATTTTTGTAAATAAAAAGCTGTCACAGCACAGGCTAAAGCGTCGGTGGTATCATCTAATCTTGGCATTTTTTCCAATTTTAATATTTTTTTCACCATCGTAGCCACTGCTTTTTTGTCAGCTCGGCCATAACCAGTAAGACAGGTTTTAATTTCTAAGGGAGTTGGTTCAAAAACTTTAGTTTTTTGCATCTGACAGGCTAAAATAATTACCCCTCTGGCTTGGCTAATTTGAAAAGCTGTTTTTTGGTTCTTGAAAAAGAATATCTTTTCTAAAGATAAAACATCTGGTTGATGTTTTTTAAGTAAAGAAAGAGTTTTATTAAAAATATCTTCTAGAATCTCCCCTTCTTTTTTACATTCTGTTTCAAAACAGTCAAAATCAATTGCTTGAATATTTTTTTTATCATCAACCTCAATTAAACCGTAGCCCATTCTTTTTGTCCCCGGATCAATTCCTAAAATAGTCATATTAAAAGTTTATCGTTGAATAAATTTCAGCGACATCTTGATGATCATCCAAAGCTTCAAATAATTTGCTTAAATGTTCTTTTTCTTCCTCAGGTATGGTTTCTGGATTTTTAGGGAGAAAAGCTATAGAGCTTTCTGATATTTTAATACCCAATTTTGAAATAGCTTCTTTAACTTTTTCAAAATTTTCTGTTTTACAAGTTATTATTATTGTCCCATCTTCTTCTTTAATATCTTCAGCACCTGCTTCAATTAGTGATAATTCTAACTCATCGTTGAGTTTTTGTTCTTCTAAGATGATTTGTCCTTTTTCTTCAAACATCCATTTAACACTGCCATTGCCAGCCATTTTTCCATCAAAAGTGCTAAGAATATGTTTAATTTCGGAGATAGTTCTATTTTTACTATCGGTAACCGCTGTAATCAAAATAGGCCTGCCATTAGGGCCATAAGCCTCAATGAAGAGCTCTTCTAAGACTTGTCCTTCTAACTCACCAGTTCCTTTTTTAATAGCTCGTTCAATGTTCTCAGCAGGCATATTATAAGATCGGGCTTTTTCGGCCGCCATTCTTAATTTAGGATTAGAATTGAGATCTCCCCCGCCTTCTCTAGCGGCTACTGTAATCAGAGCTGTGAGTTTGGAAAAAACGGCGCTCTTTTTTGCGTCGGTGGAAGCTTTTTTGTGTTTGATTTGTGCCCACTTAGAATGTCCAGACATAATGATAATTAAAAATTAAAATTCTTAATTAATTTTAAAATCATTTTTATTTTATGCTTTGTTTTAAAAAAAATCAATTTTCTTAAAATAAAAATTCTGATATAATCTAATTATGATTCAAGATTATTCTTTTGATTGTGAAGATACAAAAAATAATAAAGCTGTAGCCGCGCTCTCTTATTTTTCATTTTTATTTTTAGTTCCTTTGTTGTTTAGAAGAAAAAGTTATTTTTCTCGTGTACATGCTAAGCAGGGATTGGCAATGTTTGTTTTTGAGATTTTAATTATTATGTTTTCCCCTCTTTTGTATTCTATTCCTTTTTTGGGTTCTTTTTTTGTTTGGTCTTTTTATTTTTTTGGCGCAATCTTTTGTGTTTGTGGGATTGCTTTAGCTTTAAATGAAAAACCTTTTACAGTTCCTGTTTTAGGAAAATATTTTGCGAAATTAAAAATATAAAAAATTAAATATTATTTGTTAAATTAAAACTCTCGTCTTGCGCGAGAGTTTTTTATTAATAAATATTTTCCCAGTAACGAATATTTTTTAAATTATTTTCATTGTTTAGTTCTATGGCAATCATGTCCATTTGCCAGTTATCTATTTTGTGGTGGTTGGCATAACTGAGAGAAATTTTTTTAAATTTAGCTATTTTATTTTTACTCATTTGATCTTCCGGAGCTAAATCCATTTTTTCCGTTTCTCTCATGGTTTTTACTTCTACAAAAATTATCTTATTTTTCTTTTGGCAAATGATGTCAATTTCTCCCCACTTCTCCCAATAATTTCTTTGAATTATTTTGTAGCCGTTTTGTTCTAAATATTGGCAGGCAATATCCTCCCCTATTCTTCCGGTAATTTGTTTTTGGGTATTCATAAATTTCTTCGGGTTTAAGATAAGATTGTTTACATTTTATCCCCGATTGGATTTTGGGGCAAATGCGTTGACCCGGAGGTTTGTCGGCGGGTTTGGGTGTGGAAGGTTTTTTTGGTTGGTTTATTTGAAGGGTGAAGTGCTGGTTTTGGAAAGAGGCGTCGGTTGGACCGACCGGTTTTTTATGAGCCGGTTGGTCTAGTAAAAATGTTTCACAAGTTTTGTGAAACAATATTGTGCGACACAATAATTGAATGAGGGTCAAAATCTGGTCCGCCAGTTGGCGGATGTTTCACGTGAAACACTTTGTGCCAGGTTTCGGGGGTCATGATTTTTTCTGAAAAACCCGAAAATGTTTCACGTGAAACATTTATGGTCTTTTCGGGGTTAATTTTTGGCACAAAATGTTTCACGTGAAACATCTAAAATGGCAGTTTTTTAAATAGTGGCTTTAAATCTTTTGTTTTTAAAAAACTAGTTTTTGAAAAGGCAAAAATGTTTCACAAGTTTTGTGAAACAATATTGTGCGACACAATGTTGAAGAGTAATGATAATTTGCTGAGAATGGGAAGGGGAAAATTATTTTTAGCTTTGAATAGGGCCGATCGGTTATTTTTTTGTTTTACTATTAGAATGTGGTCGTGGTGATCTGTTTGACTTTTGGTCTTAGAAAGATAAAATACAAATGTTCTTTGAAAATTGAGAATCCATAAAATTCCTGAATCTTGAAAAAGACAGGTTGGATTTAGGAGGCGTGCGATGTTAAAAGAACTCGCGAGCCAATCGTTTAGTCCCAAGGATTTTTCCGTGGGGCTCATGCAGGAGATGTTGATAACTCTTTGTCGGTTCGGTTTCTCGCCGGAAGTGGCAAAAAAAATTGCCAACGCGGAAACTGGAGCGGCCCAAAAAGTTTGTAATTTATTCTTGGATTATACGAGTGACGAAATTTTGTCTTCTTTGAAGAAGAGCTGGGAAATTTTTTATTTATCGCATTTCAATTTATCTTTAGATTTGTCCGATTTGGTTATTCCTGTTTGTCCCGGTGTTGGTTGGCGTCTTCTTGTTATTGCTAGAGATGTGACTTTGGATTTTATTTTTCAGGAGTGTAAAAATATATTTAATGTTCAGACATCAAATCCTGAAGAATATTTACCGGACATTGTTGTTTCCGAACGACGAAATAAAAAATCTATTTTTTACGCCATTTGGGTTAAAGACATTGAAAATTCAAATGAAGATAAAAATCTCAGTAAGTTTTGTGCTGCTGATATTGAAGCCAAGGGTCTCGCCACCGAAACTTTGGAGGAGCGTTTGATTCATGAACTGGTGTTCTTCCAAGAAAAAAGAAAGCATTTGGATATTTCCAGTATTACTCTTTGCGCCAGTTCGCGGAGAAAGGGTGTGCGACCATCTTTGCAGGACGCATGGTCTGTTCATTGGAATAGGGAAGAAGAACGACTTGAAATTAGTTTATTTGATTCTTATCGCGTTAATCAAAATTTGTGTGCCCGTCGTGTAATAGTCTGATCTGATAGAAAATAAAAAGTGAAAATAAAATCACCGCTACCAAATGGTAGCGGTGATTATTTTTTAAAACTTTAGATTTGCATCGGCTTCTAGATTTTTCCAATTAATCTTTTTTATTTTTTTATTTAAGTGGGCTACTATAGCAATCATGGCTGCATTATCAGTGGTAAACTTTCTTTCTGGGGCCATAAAATTAATTTTTATGTTTTCTTTTTTTATAATTTGTATGAATTTATCTCTTAAAGCTTGGTTGGTCACAACGCCTCCACCTAAAATAATTGATTGAACTTTATATTTTTTAGCTGCCGAGATAGTTTTTTTAACCAAAGTTTCATTAATAGCTTCTTGAATTTCGTAGCATAAATTTGGAGTTAGTTGTTTTATATTTTTTTCTTGTTTTTTTAAGTCTTGGACTAAATATAAAACGGCAGTTTTTAATCCGGAAAAAGAAAA
>CAZRVJ010000001.1:2571-23837 GCA_964603535.1 uncultured Candidatus Saccharibacteria bacterium | reverse complement strand
CTGCCGCATCATCGCGAGTTTCGCCAACTATTTTGTATTGACCAATTTTTTTCATTAAAACAATTAAAGTATGTCCGCCGGAAATTACGGCGCAAATAGCAGGAAAAAGTTGTTTCGGATTTCGGGTTTCGGATTTTGGATTTTCGCTAACTGGTTGTAACCAGTTAGCAAGGATGTGTCCTTCCAGATGATTGATTGGCATTAAAGAAACGTCCCAATAAAAACTTAAAGCGCGCGCTAAATTTATTCCTGGCCATAAAGCCGGGGCCAATCCCGGACCATAAGTAACGGCAATACAATCAATTTTAGGCTTGGAATATTTTGTTAAAAAATTTATCGTATTTTTTTTCAAAACATCTTCGCGTTCCAAAATTTCATTTAAAGTTTCAATTTTAGAATCTTTATTTTTTTTGGAAATTTTGATTTTAGAATTTTTTATTTTAAGCAATCCCGCTTCTTTTAAAGCAAGTTTTAAAACCGGAATTAAATTTTTTTGATGTTCTCTTTTGGCTAAAGAAGGCACTACGCCTCCAAAAGGCGCGTGCACTTTAATTTGCGAAGAAACAACATTAGATAAAATTTTAAAACCGTTTTTATCGGATTGGGCGATACAAACAGCGGTTTCGTCGCAGGATGTTTCAATTCCAAGAACGATTTTTTTCATAAATAATTATTAGTGTCCCCGGAAGGAATCGGACCCTCATCTAGAGCTTAGAAGGCTCTCGTTCTATCCATTGAACTACGAGGACATTATTTATATTCTACTGAAAAATCAAAAATAAGCAAGAATTCTTGCTTTTTCGTATTTTTTTTATTATTCTTAATTAATACATGGCCCTATCGTCTAACGGCTAGGACAACGCCCTTTCACGGCGTAAATAAGGGTTCGATTCCCTTTGGGGCTGCTTACAAAATATAAAAACCCCCAACAAGTTGTTGTTGGGGGTTTTTGTTTAGATTTAAAATAAATTTATTTGCGAGAGGCCGCAATGTAGAAGTCCGGGCTATAATAATCGCCCGAGTAAAAAAAGATTCTGATCCCACTTAAATTGCAGCCACTCACAATAATGCGGCCGCCTCCGTTGTTGGTGATGTCTCTCACTCGGGTATACCGAGACTCATTCGCAACACCTTTTGTTTTGTGAAACAATAAAATATTTTTTGTGACCTCGGTAATAGCATTTGGAACTTCATAATAAGTCCCAAGCATTTCGCTTTGTCCTCTGAATGTTTTGTCATTGGACTGTGGGACTTTGTTTTTGTGCAACAGATGCCATTTAAAAGGCATGGTAGTTGTCGTTGCAAATTTCTCATTTGCGTACCAAACATCATTTTCATACGAATAGAATTTTGGTCTTTCTGACTCTGAATAAATTTTGCGCCATTTTAAAATTGTAAGATCTTCATCGTTCATTTGATTAATTCCCAAAAAAGCAAAATGACAATCCTTCACCAATTCTCCACAAAATTGACATCTGGAGTTTAGAATATTTTCGTCCCAAGGAAAGTTTTCAATTTGATCAATCTGTTCTTTCGTAAATTTGACTCCATATTTTGCGAACCATTCTTCTGGCCCCCAAAAGTTTTCGCCCATGATCGCGCGAGCCTTTTTCTGACTGATAAAAAAATCAATATTTCCATCTGTCAAAAACCTGGCCACCCTTTTGATATACTCCGGATCGGAGTATAACCTCGTCAGGTGTTTTTTTGTGACTCCATGCTCTTGGAGTCCTTTTAAAACCGCTTCCAGTCGCTTGGGATGAAAAGTCCAAAAATCATCAACTTCTTTTTGCATTGTGTTCCTCCTTTGTTTTTTTGTTTTTAAAGAGCACTATTATTTATAATTATTTTAATAAAAAAGTCAATGTGCTACAGGTAAATTTTTTGATTGCTATATTTATTTCATATTCTATAAGAAGCTTAGCGCTGCCTTGAATTATGGTTTAAAAGGCTATATACTATTTTATATGCTTTAATGCCGATTTAGGTTTTTATTAAGGCATTTTTCATAGTTATTTATCGGGCTGTAGTGTAATGGCTAGCACGAGTCCTTTGGGAGGATTTAGTCCGGGTTCGAGTCCCGGCAGCCCGACCTTTAAAGAATTTTATTGCGAAATATAAAAAATTAAATAAAGATTTAAAGAAATGAAACCAATGCAAATTATTTCTATTATTGCCGTTATCGCCTTTGTTGTTTTGGGATCGATTTATTTCAATCAGAAGCCTAAACAAGGCAGTCTTTCTTTTCCGCAACATAATTTGAATTTACGGATAGAACGCGCTGAAGCGCTCGCTCATCAAGCAAAAGGATTGATGTATCGTGAATCATTGGATGAAAATAGCGGAATGCTTTTTATTTTTACTAGTGAAGCTAAACGAACCTTTTGGATGAAAAATACTTTAATTCCTTTAGATTTGATTTTCATTAATGGAGATAAAAAAATTATAGAAATAAAAGAAAATTTTGAGCCTTGTCGAGAAGATAATTGTCCCAGTTATGCTTCCGCTGCTAAGGCGCAATATGTCTTGGAGGTAAATGCGGGCTTCGTACAGAAAAATCAGATTCAAATTGGCGAAGAGGTAATGTTTTAATAAGTTGTTTATAAATTATTAAGAGTCGTTTTAAGTTTTATTTTATAAAGTAAATGAAAAAAATAGTTAAATTTATCAAAAAACCGTTGTTTTTTATTCCGGCAATAATCGTTGTTATTATTCTTACTATTGTTTTGTCAGGCGGCAATAAAAAAGCGACCTATGAAACAACAACCGTAACAAGAGGCAGTGTTGTTCAAGAGGTAAGTGTTACTGGTAGGGTCCAGCCCGTGGAAAGCGTTGACTTAGCATTTGAAAGAAGTGGAAAGGTCTCTTCTATTAATGTAGCGATTGGGGATAAGGTAGAGGCAGGAAGAGTTTTGTCTTCTTTGGATAATCAAGAATTGGCGGCACAACTTTTACAAGCGCAAGCCGGCTTAGAAGCAGAAAGAGCTAAATTAAGTGAAATGAGAAAAGGTACTCGTTTGGAAGAAGTTCAGGCTGCAGAAACCAGATTGTCTAACGCGCAAACTAGTTTTGCTAACGCGCAAAACAAGGCTGCCGGAGATTTGGAGGGCGCTAATATCGGAGCGGTTAATGCTGGGCAAGCAGGGGTAACAGTGGCTAAAAATGCTCTTTTAACTTTAACCGATATTCAATTGAAGTATTTTACTGATAATAGTTTTGAAAGCCAAAATTTGGCCAGTCTTAAGGCCATGGCTATTAAGTTATTATTGGGGGTTGATAATGGTGGCACTATGGTATCTAGCTCCATTGGTTCTTTAAGTGGTGGGGCATTCGGAAGTGTGCAGACAATAATTGATACTAAAAATTATTATAATCTCGCAACTGTTTTGGGTGATGTCATTAATGCCATGCAAAAAGTTCGCGATGCTTTAAATGCTGTGCCTATTTCTAACTCTATGACCATTACAGAAAAGAACAGTTTGGCAACAGAAAAAACCAGTGTAGAAACTTATTTGTCTTCCGTTTCCGCTAAAAAGGAATCTTTAGCTGCTCAAAAAATAACCAATGATATGAATATTGCTGCGGCACAAAGTGAATTGTCTTTGGCGCAAGATAATTTAGCTCTAAAGAAAGCTGGTTATACCGCGGAACAAATTCAAGCCGAGGAAGCTCAGGTTAAATCTAGTGAAGCTAATGTGATGGCTTATCAAGCACAATTAAATAAAACTATCATTCGCGCTCCTTTCAACGGAGTTGTTACTAAGCAAGATGCTAAAGTGGGAGAAATTATTACCGCGAATGCGCCGACTATTTCTTTGATTTCCGATAAAAAATTTGAGATAGAAGTTAATATTCCAGAATCAGATGTGGCTAAAATCAAAGTTAATAATTCCGCCAAGGTTACTTTGGATGCTTATGGTGATGATGTGAAATTCCAAGCACAAGTGGTGAGTGTTGAGCCGGCCGAAACAATCTTTGAAGGTATCGCAACTTATAAAACAAAATTAAATTTTCTCACTGATGATGAGCGCATCAAATCTGGTATGACAGCGAATATTGATATTTTAACTGACGAGAAAAAAGATGTAATTGTAGTTCCACAGAGAGCCGTTATTCAAAAAGATGAAAATAGAATCGTGCGAGTTGTTGATAGCAATGGAAAAATTATTGAAAGAAAAGTTGAAGTTGGTTTGAGAGGTTCTGATGGAAATATTGAAATAACTTCAGGTCTTAATGTAGGGGATCAAGCAATCGTCTTTATGAAAGAAAATTAAAAATTATAAGAATAAAAAATACCCGCCAAATGACGGGTATTTTTTTATTGTTTATTCTTCTTCGTTTTCATTTTCATCGTTTTCTTCCGATTCTGTTTCTGTGTTTTCTTCTTCGTCAATAACTTCTTCTACTTCAATGCCTTTAATGTCTCCGGGCACTCTAACTGTTCTCTCTTTTATTTCTTCAATAGGATCATCCATGGACATTGGGTTGGTAGAGCCGACCAAAACATCTCTTGGCTTAGCTCCATCTCCAGGCCCGATAACACCTTTTTCTTCCAGTAAGTCTAAGAGGCGAGCGGCTCGAGCATATCCAACGCGTAAGCGACGTTGTAAGAATGAGGCCGAGGCTTTTTGAGTTTCTACTACTACTTTGTAAGCCTCAGGATATAATTCATCGCCGGCATCATCATTGAAAGATCCAAAGCTTTCCATTCCACCTCCTCCGGCTTGCGCAATGCTAAAGCTTTGTTGCAACTCTTCTTCAAAGATTTCTTTTTCGGCATTTTCTTCGGAATATTCTTTGTTGTTTTCAATAATATATTTGTTGACTTTCGCTACTTCTGATTCGGAAACAAATACGCCTTGAATTCTTTTTGGTTTGGATGTTTCTGCGGCTAAATAAAGCATATCTCCCTGACCTAATAATTTTTCTGCTCCGGATGTGTCTAGGATTGTTCTGGAATCAACTTGGCTGGCTACTCTTAAGGCAATTCTGGTGGTGATGTTAGCTTTGATTAAACCGGTGATTACTTCTACTGATGGTCTTTGAGTGGAAACAATTAAATGGATACCGGTAGCGCGAGCCATCTGGGCCAATCTTACGATAGAAGCTTCTACTTCTTTACCGTAAGCGGCCATGAGGTCGGCCAACTCATCAATTACTATAATAATGTAAGGCATCAAAGGTTTTTTCTCTTTCAATGATTTTTGGTTGTAGCTATTGATGTCTCTTATCTTAGCTTCCATGAATTCGTTATACCTTTTATCCATTTCCATCACGGCCCAACGCAAAGCCATAATTGTTTTCTTGGGATTGATGATAACATCGGAAATTAAATGGGGAATTCCATTATAAGCTGTTAGTTCTACTCTTTTAGGATCAATCAATAATAATCTTAATGTTTCCGGAGTATTCTTATAAAGTAAACTGATTAAAATAGAATGAACGGAAACTGATTTTCCTGATCCGGTGCTTCCAGCTACGAGTACGTGAGGCATCTTGGCGATATCTGTGAAATAGTGTTCGCCGCTAACATCTCGTCCCAAAGGAACGCTTAACATCGGGCTTTCCCAGAATTTATCCAAAGCTAAAAGATTTCTCATTCTTACGGTAGCCTTGGTCTTATTTGGTACTTCAATGCCCACTAATGATTTGCCCGGAATTGGAGCTTCAATTCTGATAGGATGAGCAGCCAAGGCCAATGATAAATCGTTTTGTAAATTTACTAGTTTGGAAAGTTTAATGCCTTCCGCGGGTTTTAATGTATATCTGGTTACGGTTGGACCAACATTAACTTCGTCCATTTCTACATTAATACCGAAATTAGCTAAAGTTCTTTTGATGATGTTTACATTAGCTTTAATATCTCCGCTGGTTGGTTTTCCGGAATCTGATTCCAATAAATCCAAAGGTGGAAAATTCCAATTGCTAATAGTTCTATCTTTTTTGATTTTTTCTAATTTAACGGCTTTGTCTGCTTCTGGTTCTTTTATTTTTGGCTCTTCTTTAACCGGAGCTTCTTCTTTTATAGTTTTTCCGTTAGATTTAATTTCAATATTTTTAACGGGTTTGTATTCTTTTTCTTCTTCCTCCTCATCTTCATATTCATCTTCGTCTTTGCTCTTAAAGAAGTTTAAAGAAAATTCAAAAGCAATTATTAAACCAATAATTCCAAGTATGATATAAAAAGCTGTTCCTCCCCAGAATCCTAAAACTTTTTCTAAAGAGCCGATTGCTTTTCCAAAAAAGCCCGTGGATTCGGGAGTGATTAAATCAGAGATTCCTAAAATGCTGCAAGAGAAAAGGAACAATCCTAAAACAGTGGAAGCGTAAATATTTCTTTTAATAGATCCTAAAAAAATTCCTCCAGCAATAATGAAAATTACAGGAGAAAAGAAATAAACCCAGCCAAAAAGAAAAAGAAAAGCGCGATAAATATTTTGTCCTAGAGGCCCAGCTAATTGGAAAAAACTTAAGATTAAAATTAGAGCTATTCCGAAACAAGCTATCCCGGCGATGGTCTTTTTTGTTTCTTCCGCAATGTTTAGTTTGGGAATTTTTTCTACAAATGATTGCTCGGAATTGTTATTTTTACGATTATTAAAATTTTTATTTTTATTTTTATTTTTGTTTTTTGCCATGGTTTGTTAAAAGAATGTAGTGAGTAGAATATGGTAGGAAGTATCGTTTTTCTGCTTTCTACTAACGGCTCGCTACTCTCTAAAGAAGGGTGAAATCTCTAAATAATTTTTCGTAAATCGTTAGAGTTTTAATAGCTTCTTCGTAGGTTACTTTAAAATTGGAATCTTCTCTGATTTTTTCTGCTATTTGGTGACTGGCCATTAATTTATCTATATCGGGTAATTGGATACTTTTAACTTGCGCAACTTTTTCTCCTAAGTCACTGCCTACCCATCCGGAGCGTTCCAATATTTCATTTAAGAGATCATCTGCCGCTAAAATAGCTTTTTTGTAAGAATTTTCATCGCCGGAGCGTACTAAGCCGATTACTTTTTTCCAACTCTTTAAAGTTCTTTTCTGTTCGTATTGTGTGGTAAGTAAAAAAGTATTTAATTTGGTTAATTGGCCTTTGATTGTTTCTGATTCAATAAGAAGTTTGATAATGAAGTAAATCATTACCAAAGAAATAACAACTGATAATATTTTTAAAGCAAAAATTTCGGGGCTTTGTTCCCATTGATTAATGAACCAATAAAGATTGTATAAAAAATTTGTTATAGGTTTGTATAATCGCGGCAAGATTGTAGAGCAAAATATATTTTACTCTACAAACAAACAGGATTATAAATTAATATTACAACGCTTTCTCTAATAAGTAGGATATGGATAGCAAAGTTTTTTCATTAAATTGTTTGGCTGTTAGTTGTAATCCGAAGGGTAGAGCGTTTTCTCTTGTGATAGGAAGAGATATGGCTGGCAATCCAGCAATGTTAGCTGGTACGGTAAAGATGTCGGAAAGATACATTGAGACGGGATCTTTTGTTTTTTCTCCGATCTTGAATGCCTCAGAAGGGGTGGTGGGAGAAATCAAAACATCACATTCATTAAAGGCGTTGCGAAATTCGTCCTTGATTAATTGTTGAACTTTTTTAGCTTTAAGATAATAAGCATCGTAATATCCGGAAGATAAAACAAAAGCGCCCAACATAATTCTTCTTCTTGTTTCTTGTCCAAAATTTTCTCCGCGATGTGCGAAGTAAAGCTCTTTCAAGTTCTTATCTATATTACTACTAGCATAACGCAATCCGTCATACCTCGCAAGATTGGCGCTGGCTTCAGCTGGCATCAAAATATAATAGCAAGGCAAGCTGGCATAAATATGAGGCAAGCTGATTATTTTAGTTTCTGCTCCCAAGTCTTCTAATATTTTAATCTTAGCATCAATAGCGGATTTTATCTCGGAATTTAAATTATTATCAAAACATTCTTTAATAATCCCAATCTTTATGCCTTTTAAGTTGGGGAGGTTTTTTATTTCTTCTGCTTTGAAATTAAAATGCGCTGAAGTATTGTCGTTTGAATCTTCTCCAGAAATGGCTTCTAATAATAAAGAGGCATCTTCTACATTTTTTGTAAATGTGCCGATTTGATCAAGAGAAGAGGCTAGGGCCATTAAACCAAAGCGAGAAACGGCGCCATATGTTGGTTTTAATCCTACTAATCCGCAAAAAGAAGCTGGTTGTCTCACTGAACCACCTGTATCTGATCCTAAGGAGGCGATAGCTTGATGACTGGCTACGGCAGCGGCTGAACCACCACTGGAACCACCAGGCACGCAGGTTTCATCTAAAGGATTTTTTGTTATTTTGAAAGCGGAGGTCTCCGTGGATGATCCCATAGCAAATTCGTCTAAATTTGTTTTTCCTAAAATGATAGCTCCGGATTTTTTTAATTTTTTAACAACCGTGGCATCATAAGCGGCTTTATAATTTTCTAATATTTTAGAACCACCGGTACAAGTGTGGTTTTTTACCAAAATATTATCTTTAATGGCGATAGGAATTCCTGCTAACATCCCGATCTCTTCTTTGGCGGCTATTTTTTTATCAACTTCATTGGCTTGTTCTAAAGCGTCGTCTTTTAATAGTGACAAATATGCGTCAATTTTTTTATCGCGTTGTTCAATATAATCAAAAAATTCCTTTGTTAAATGAAAGGAGGAAATTTCTTTATTGACCAATAGGTCATGAGTTTTTTTAATTGTTAAATCGTGAAGGTTTATCATAAATTAATTATTGGAAAACTGGTGGTATTTTTAGAAAATCATCTTTTCTGTCTTTGAATGATTCTATTAATTCATCTTTTGTGCTGACCTTTTCTTCCGTAGGAATATCGCGTCGGAATTCTTTATCGGTTTTTTTGACAAAGTTTAAATCAATGCCTTGAGTCGGCACTTTTTCTAATTCTTTAATGTAGTTTAAAATAGAATTGAGATCCTCAGCAATTTTTTCTTTTTCGGATTCTTTGATGTCTAAGCGGCTTAATTCCGCCAAATTTTCTACAACTTTTTTGTTGATTGTTTTCTCTGCCATAAATCATATCTTAGCATAAATCATAGTAAAAATCCAAAATAAATTAAAAAAATACCTCGTCGTTAGACAAGGTATTTTTGTTTATGGATAAGGCTTTACTATTAGATGTCTGTCTGGTCCCTCCCCTTCACTTTCGGTAGCGATATCAGGATTGGTAGCAAGTTCCATATGAATAATTCTTCTTTCATAGGCATTCATGGGTGGTAAAGCGTGAGCTTTTTTGGTGAGTGTTACTTTGTGGGCTATTTCTTTAGCTAAATCTTTGAGATTGTCTTCTCGGAGGCGGCGATAGTTATTGATGTCTAGAAAAATTCTTTTGCCGTAGTTTTGTCTTTGTAAAATTGTTCTTAAGAGAAATTCTAATTCTCTTAAATTGTCTCCATTAGCTCCGATGAGAAATCCCGCATCATCCATTCTGATGTTAACTCTTAAAGTGTCTTCATTTTCGCTTAAATCAACACTAGAGTTGGCATCAAAAAAGCTAATTATTTTTTCAATTAATTGTTTTATTTGTTCCATCTTGTTCAATTATTTTGTTGGAATTATCTTCGACTTTGATGGTTTTTTTAATTATCCATTGCTGAAAGATAGAAAAGATTGTTGTGGCAGACCAGTAAAGGGCGATGATGGACGGTAAAGGAATTAATACCACTAATGTCATAACCGGAGCGATAAAGACCATTTGTTTTTGCATGGTATTGGCCATTCTCATTTTTGGATCTTCTTCTACTTGTTTGGATTGTTCCTTCGGCATTATCATCTTGGAGGAAATGAATTGCAAATAAGCGGCAATTAAAGCTAACCAAATGTTGGTTTTAGAAAGATCAATTAATCCTAAAAAAATGGAATTGATAGTTTCCGGTCGGCTGACAAAATGATATAAAGTGTCTAGCCTCTCTGATCCGAAGCCATTCAAAAAAACACGATAAACCGCCCAAATGATCGGTAATTGCACTAAAGCAAGCAAGCATCCTCCAAAAGGATTAACTTTGTGCTTCTTGTACAATTCCATTTGAGCTTGGACTTGTTTTTCTTGGTCGTTTTTATATTCCTTTTGTATTCTTTGTAATTCCGGTTGAATACGATTTATTAAAATCTGTTGCTTGGAGCTTTTGTGAAAAAGCGGGTAAAAAACTAATCTGATTAAAAAAGTTAGTAAAATGGCCGCTAAACCGATATCTTGCCACGGTAAAACATTATAGATGAATATTAAAACATTAAAAATTGGTTGGATAAAATATAAATTAAACATATTTCCTATAAAATTAATTATAATGGCGTCTCGGATGACATTGACTAATTCGTTTAATCGCTAATTTTACTCCATTGATGGCCCCATTTTCTTTTATGGCGCGTAAGGCAAAATTGGAGCATGATTCTTCAAATTTGCATTGTGTGTGAAAAAGATAAAAATTGCGGAAAGCTCCGCTTTGCGGAGAAAATAATAATTGATAAATTCTAATAAAAAAAGAAAGAATAAATTTCATTATTAAATTAATTTTGCTTTTTCTAAAACTAGCCGGACAACTTCTTTTAATTCTGCAAAATTTTTCTTAAGCAATTCAGGGCGGACAATAATGACCATGTCCCAATTGCTTAATTTTCCCAAGTATTCTGTTCTGATGATTTCTTTTAAGCGTCGGCGTAATAAATTGCGTTGAACGGCTGTTTTGGCCGTTTTTTTGCTAATTATTTCCGATAGACGACAATGTTTTAATTCATTTCTCGCGTATTTAAGAGTAAGGCCGTCCGCTGTCGCGTTTCGGCCATTTTTAAAAACATTGTCAAAATCTCGCTGTAATTTTAAGCGATAAATCTTTTTCATTAGACAGTAAGTCTACGACGACCTTTTTGTCTTCTGTTTTTGATGACTCTTTGGCCGTAGCTCTTTCTCATTCTTTTCAAAAATCCGTGAGTGCGAGCTCTTTTTTTCTTTTTAGGCTGATAAGTAACGGACATAAATTATTTTAATAAATAGATTTACAACTTATAATTGCAACGCGACTAATTTTTTCTATGTTATCATTTATTTTTAGATTTGGCAACTATTATTAAAGAATTTTTTCTGTTATGATTGGTAAAATAGGATAGGTGTTTGTTATTTGCGTTTTAAATTGATAGGATAACAAAACACTATTTAAATCGTTTTATATGATAGAGAAGTCTGAAAAAGAGATAAAAAAGCTGGTAAAGCGAGCTAAAAGCGGAGAAGCCGATTCTTTTGGCTTGATTTACGATTATTATCTCGCCAGAGTCTACCGTTTTGTTTTTTTAAAAGTAACTAATAAAGAAGAAGCCGAAGATATTACTCAGCAGGTCTTTATGAAGGCTTGGGAAGCTTTGCCCAGATTTGAAAATGAGCGTTCTCCTTTTGTCGGTTGGTTATTCCGTATTGCCAGAAATACAGTAATTGATTTTTATCGCACCAAAAAGAATAATTTGAGTTTAGATGAAGGCATTGGCGTAGACGATGTCTTAGAAAATAGTCCGGAGGATATATTCTTTCAAAATCAGGAAAAGGCGCAAGTGTTAAAAGCTCTTGAACATTTAACCGAAGAACAGAGAGAGGTGGTGACTTTAAGATTTGTAGAAGATTTTTCCTATAAAGAAATCAGTACCATTACCAATAAGAATCAAGCTGCTTTGCGCATTATGCAGCACAGAGCTATTAAAAAATTAAAAGAAATTTTTAAAGAATTAGAAAAAAAAGAGTAAAAGTATGAAAAAATCAGCCATTATATCAAGAATAAAAACCTTGAAAGCCTTGGAACCAAGCGCTGATTTTAAGTCACGATCAAAAAATACTATTTTGGCTTATTGCGCTACCCATCAGCATGCTAATCAGTTTTCTCATAAACCAGTTTTTGCTCCAATATTTTTGAAATTGGGAGCTGGTGTGACAAGCGTTGCTACAGTTTGTATTTTAGGATGGTATTTTGTCTTGTCTCCATTAGTTTTTCCGCAACCACAAAGCTTAAATGTTTCTAGTATTAATAATGAATGGCAATTGAATGATGTTTCTCCTTATTTAGAACAAATTTTTTCTACTGATTTGGCTGCTAAAGATGTAGACTCCGCATTGAATCAATTAGCTTTCCAAGATACCTTAAATCAAGGTGGCGCTACCAATGCTATTGAAAAAGAAGCTCGGATGATTAATTTAGATGAGCAATTGCCAGCTTTGAATAACCAAGAGATTGATGACATCCTAAAACAACTTTCTAACTAATGAATAAAAAAATCATTTCAACAATTACAACTATATCCGCGCTGTTATCTTTAACAGCTCTTTTTGTTTGTCCGCAATTGAGTCAAGCTGAGGTTGTTGCGGTGGCTAGTCCTTCTGTTTCACCGGAAGCTTCCCCGACTTCTACTCCAGAATCTACTCCTAGTCCTACTCCTGAAGAGCCCGCTTTAAGCGCTACAATAAATAAACAGGTTAGCGATTTAAAAGATAGCATGAGAACATTGACTGAAATTAAAGGATCTATTAAAACCTTGCAGAATGTTAAGAATGAAACAGCCATTAGACAAACAGCCCTTTTTAAAATTATTGATATTTCTTTGAATGAAAATATTCAAACTTTAGATATTATTAGTCAGATTAAAGATTTAGATGGATCTATCTTACAGGATTTGAAAAAAATGATAGAGTCCGATAACGCTTGGTATCAGAAGTTTATTGTAAAAATAAATCTTGCTACTAGCCCGGAACAATTAAAATCCATGGCTAATGAAATTCGTTTGCATCGTGAAGAAACCAGAGGATTAACCGTTAGACGTTTGGTAGGATTAATTTTAACTTTACAAGAATTAAAGGCGGTAAATGTAGCGAAAGAAAGAGCTGAAAAAATAGATAATGATTTATCCAATATTAATAGTGCGGTTAGACCGATTTTAGGAACTGCTTTGCAAAAAGCCAAAACAGAAATTGAAAGCGCGGAACAATTAGCTAAGAGTAGTTATTTGCGTTTAGAAAATATGGAATCTTTAGGAGATTTTCAATATGCGCGTGATTGGTTGGAAAGAGCTAATAATTCTTTGAAAACCGCCTATAGCATCTTTACTGATATTGCAGAAAAGGCAAAGTAAGTGATATAATATGTGGAATGTGAAATGCAGAAAGATAAAGAAAATTATTTTCTGAAAAATTGGACTGAACATTTCACTTTAAATTCTTTTTGGAATAGGCCCTGTTTGTTAACATGCTGGCAGACAGGATAATATTCACAACTATATAAAAGCGGCCACCCGAAAGGGTGGCCGCAAGTCGTTTCATTACAACACGCATTACACACATTCACATTCATTATATCTCCTACGGATAACTTACGATCGTAAGTTATCCGTAGGGCGTTTTTATTTTTATAATGATGCAAATATAATAAAAAATAACTCCATCAAAAATGGAGTTATTTTAAAAGTCTGATCAAGACTAATTGACGGCTTCTTTCAAAGCTTTACCAGCTCTGAATTTCGGCTTTACTGAAGCAGCAATTTGGATTTTTTCACCAGTTCTTGGATTGACGCCTTGTCTGGCAGCTCTTCTAGCAACCTTGAAGGTTCCGAATCCGCTGATAGCGACTTCTTCACCACGAGTCATAGTCTTGGCGATAGTATCAAAAATAAATTCTACTATTTCCTCGGATTTTTTCTTGGTTTCCAAACCCATTTTTTCAAATAATACTTCTGCTAATTCTTTTTTTGTCATTTTATTTTGAAATATTTATCTTTATAAGCCGACCTTTTTATTAAAAAAACTTAGCTAAGTTTTCTTACTGTCAATTATATCAGATTTTATGCGGGTCATTCAAGGCATATGTGGATAACCTGTGAAAAAACCTATATTTTTTTATTGCCATCATTAAAATCATCATTATTAATACCACTTTTTCGTTATTAAGATAAAAAGAGCCGCGACAACACTTTGTCGCGGCTATAATACCATTTTATGCTGAGTTTAGGCTTTTATTATTTGCAGATCTTTCCTAAAATTTCATTTAATTCTTCTTCCGAGAAGAAGTTAATAGTAATTTTGCCTCTGCCAGCCTTTTGTTTAATTTCTACTTTAGTGCCGAGAGTCTCTTCTAGTCTTCTGGTGATTTCATTGGCTACGGCATTGCCTAAATCTTCTAAGGAAATTTTTTGCGCTTCAGGCATTGGTAAAACCCCTAAGGCCCTACGCGCTAAAGTTTCTGTTTCGCGTACTGTGAGGTGTTTGGATAAAATTTCTCCCAAAAGAGCTCTTTGTTTTTCGGGATTTTGAATAGTTAAAATTACACGACAATGTGATTCGGAGATTTTTCCTTCTTGTAGCGCTCGTTGAGCTTCAGAGGGGAGTTGCAATAAACGAATAGCATTAGAAACTGCTTCGCGACTAATACCAATTCTTTGCGCAATCTCTCTTTGAGCCAACCCGAACTCGTCGGCTAACTTGGCGTAGGCTCTGGCGGTTTCCATAATGTTCAATCCTGAGCGTTGAACATTTTCAATAATAGCTGCTTCTAATTTTTGTCTTTCTTCTAATGAAGGTCTGACAATAGCCGGTACTCTTTCCAAATTCAATAACTGAGAAGCCCTTAAACGGCGTTCGCCAGCGATTAATTCATATTGTACTGTTGTGCCGGTTGGTATTTCTTTAACAATCTTGGTAACAATTAACGGTTGTAAAATCCCATACTCACGGATTGAGTCGGCTAATTCTTGCAAAGCAATGGGATCAAATTCTCTACGCGGTTGATGTGGATTCGGTTTTATTTTTTCAACTTCAATTAAATAAACCGCTTCTTTGATTGGCCCCAAATCAGAGTCAATGGGTTGACTGGATTCAAAAGGCGATGGAGCCGGTTCTGTTTTTTGGTAGGTTTGCTCTTCTACTATAGGAGTAGGCGCAGAAGTAGGAATGGTTGGTGCCGGTTCTGTTATTGGTTGAGGAATTGTTGTTTCAGTTGGTTGTGGTTGCGGTTGTTGTGGCTCAGGTTGTCCAATGGGGAAGTTTCTTTCTCCTTGTTCCGAAAAATCACCATTTATATTTTGGTCTTGTTCGTCGTCAAAATTTATAACAAAAGGATTGAAATCTGACATAAAAAATAATACTATTACATTAAAGCAAAATTTTAAACAATTGACAATGATTAAAAGCAAAGATAGAATAGAAAATATCATCAACTATTTTTAGGGAATCAAAATCTAAAAAGTTGAGAGGATAAAGCCCGGGTGGCGGAATGGTATACGCGCACGACTTAAAATCGTGTGAGGTAACTCATGCGGGTTCGAGTCCCGCCCCGGGCACGAAATATAAATTTTTATAATGGAGGAAGATTTCAATAATAAAAAAGAAAAACTTTCCTTTTGGCAATTTTTAGGCGTATTAAAATGGCTGGTGTTTTTTAATTTTAAAATTTCTATTTTTGGTTCAATATCACAATTAATTGCCAGAATAATTGTAAATTTGGGTCCATTATTTAATGCTTTTATTTTTGCCCGTCTTTTGGACAAAATAATTAATGTAGTGAGTGGCTCAAGTCCTAATTTAAATCAAATATTTCCATTATTAGGATTATTACTTGGTTATAATTTAATAATGGCTGGTATTGAGAGTGTCTATTCGTATTCTTTACAAATTAATAGAAATGCTGCCAATTTTAAAGCCCCCGAGATTCTTTATAGAAAAATTTATTCACTTGGGATTCAAACGTTGGAAAATCCTAGCGTGGTTAATAAGCTCCAAAGATGCAGAGAAATGATAAGGAACATAAATAATGATTACGAAAGCGTAGTATTTTTTATTTCCAGGTTAATAACTTTATTTTCTGCTTCATTTGTGGTCTTGAAAATAATGCCAACAATAGCTTTAATTATTTTTCTGTCTTTAATGCCCGAAATGATTCTAAATAGAATATATATGAAAAAGAATTGGGGGTTATACAGGGATGAAACTGAAAATAGAAGGAGGGCAGATTGGACGCTCAGTTCTCTTACTGAAACTTCTAATTTGCAGGAAATAACAATAACCTCAGCTCAGAAATATTTAAGTAATATCTTTAAAAAATTTGGTGATTATTTTACTAAAAGGGATCTAAAAATAGTTAAAGAGTGGGAATTCTATGGGTTTATTTGTGGATTAGTTTCTCAATCCGCCGGAATATTTGGCTACTTCATTATTCTTAAAAATCTTTTTTATAAATTAATTTCTGTTGGTGACGTTACTTTTCAAATGAGGGCATTGGATATTTTTACTGGTAATTTGGCAGCAGCTACTAATAGTTTTGGTTCTCTCTATGAACGTTCATTAAGGGTTAATGAGATTAAGGAGGTTTTTGATATGAAATCTATGGTTGAAGATGGACTAATTGAGTTGCCAAAATTATCAACACCTCCGGATATAAGACTTGAAAATATTAGTTTTAAATATCCTAATTCCGATAATGATGTAATTAAGGATTTAAGTTTGCATATTAAACCGGGAGAAAAGATTGCTATTGTAGGCGAAAACGGAGCTGGAAAAACTACCTTAGTGAAATTATTGGCGAGATTTTATAAGGTCAATCAAGGAGTGATAATGTTGGGCGATAAAGATATAGATGATATAAAAATTGATAGTTGGTATAAAAATTTAAGCGTGCTTTTTCAAGATTACAATACTTATTCTGTTTTAACGCTCAAAGAGAACATTTTTTTAGGAGAATCAGATGAAGAGTTGAATATGGAAAAAATTAAGATGGCGGCTGAAAAGGCTAATGTAGGTTCTTTTATCTCTTCGTATAAAAATGGTTATGACCAAGTTTTAAGTGAAAAATTTAAGGGCGGTACTCGTCCTAGTACCGGGCAATGGCAAAAAATTGCTATTGCTAGATTTTTCTATCGTAATTCGCCAGTAGTTATATTTGATGAACCGACGGCTTCTATAGATGCGGTTTCTGAATCTGAAATTTTTGGTCAGATTTATGGTTTTTTCAAAAATAAAACTGTAATTATTATTTCGCATAGATTTTCTACTGTGAGAAACGCTGACAAAATATATGTTTTAGACAAAGGAAAGATTGTTGAAGGTGGCAGTCATAAAGAATTAATGAAATTGAAAGGGAAGTATTATAAGGCGTTTAATATTCAGGCCAAGGGGTATAAATAAAGAAAAACAAAACAGCGACGCGATTGCGTCGCTGTTTTTATTAGTTTGATTTTCTGGCTGACATCACAAAATTTAGATATAATATTATGTTATGTCTAATAAAAATATTTTCCTAAATAAAGAACCTGGCCAACTAAACTACAAATTATTAATTTAATAGAAAAGATGCTACAATCATAATATTATGAATATCAAATCCCCGAATAAATATATATTAATCGGTGGTGGTTGCCATACTGGGCATACTAAAGACAAGATAGCCACTGAAATTGAAAATTGGATGACATTTAAACAAATTGATACAGCAAGGGTTTTATTTGTGCCGTTCGCAAAAGATGAAATTGATTGGGAAAAAACTGTGCAAAAATATCAAACTTCTATTTTCTCAAAACTTTTTAAAGAAAATAGATTATCAATATCTACTGCAATTTTAAATCCAAAAACATTAAAAAATCAGTTATGCAATGCCGATATTCTGTTTTTTAGCGGTGGTAGTGAACTTAATCTAAAAAAATTTTTTAAAAAAATATGATCCCCAATACGAATAAAATAATTATTGGTGTTTCAGCTGGGACTAATTTTTTATCAAAGCTTTATTTTTCAAATGATCGTGAAAAAGTGGAGATTGGACTAGGGGTTCTACCTATTAAAACAATTTGCCATTTTTCTGCCGAAAAAAATAAAAAAGTCGCCTTATTATCAGCTAAAAAAGATTACCCAGTTTTTCCGATAGGAAATGATGAATATATAACTATAATTTTCTAATCAAATTTTATGGAAAAAAATATGAATTCTAATTCTATCATTGTAGCATCTAATCTTACAAAGAAGTTTTCTTTTCCATCAAAAAATAAATCTTCGGGTTGGGTGAAAAACCTTTTGTTGCCAGAAACCAAAGAAATTATAGCAGTCAACGATATTTCTTTTTCAGTTGGACGCGGCGAACGCATAGCGTTTATAGGCCCCAATGGAGCCGGTAAATCCACTACAATTAAAATGCTTACAGGCATACTTTTCCCGACTTCGGGCAAAGTAAGCGTTTTTGGTCTTGATCCAACAAAAGATAGAAAAAAACTCGCGTATCAAATTGGTACGGTTTTTGGTCAGCGCTCGCAGCTTTTGCCGAACTTGCCGCTTACGGATTCGTTGGAGTTTTTTGGCGTGATGTATGATATGTCAGACGAGGAGATAAAAAAAAGAATTTCCGAATTAGTAGAACTTTTTGATCTCCGCCCGTTTATTACTCAGCCGGTTCGGAAGCTTTCGCTCGGCCAGCGCATGAGGGTAGAAGTCGCAGCCTCGCTAATCCACAAACCTAAAATTATACTTCTTGATGAGCCGACAATCGGACTTGATGTTGTTGTGAAAAAAACACTCCGCGATTTGTTACTCAAAATAAACAAAGAAGAAAACACAACAATTTTTTTAACTTCTCATGATGTTGGCGACATTGAATCTCTCTGTAATAGAACAATAATTATTAATCATGGAACGATTATAAAAGATTTGCCCACTCAGGATTTGGCAAAAACTTTTGTTTATGAAAAATATATTGATCTCTTCGCGCAAGACAATTTCAATAATTTTCCCGAACTTCCAGATGGCATAAGTTATTCTTTAAAAGAAAAAAATAAAATTACTGTTATGGTTGATATTAACAAAATCAATGTCCAGGAGTCTTTAAAAAAATTGCTTGACTTGTTTGAGGTTGAAGATGTTGATGTATATAATGCCGGCCTTGAAGCAGTAATCAGGCATATTTATGAAAGAGACTAGATTAGCAATTAAAATACTGAAAACACTTGTAAAAGATCGTATCCAATATCCTGATAGACTTATCATGGATACTATTACAATTATCGCACGATGTGGGATTCTTTTGGTTTTGTATTGGTATGTTTTTAGATTAAATAATGGAGTGATAAATGGCACGACATTTCTTTTCGCGGCGTGGAGCATCTTTTTTTATTTTTCGTTTTCAGTATTAAAATTACGAGCTATTTCTAAGGAAATTATGCGAGATGTTAAGACTGGGAATATTGAGGTGTTATTCAGTAAGCCAATATCTTATCTTTCATATAAAATGTGGTGGCAGATCGGTTCCGGTCTTTATTCTTTTTTGGTAATAACTTTTTTGGCGATGATTGCTTTGTTTTTTATTGTCGGCTTTCCGCCTACTATGACCATTAGTATTTTTATTCCGACGCTTATTTTAACTTTTTTATGTGGGGTAATACTTTCTCTTTTTCTATATGCGATAGTTGGTCTTTTGTCTTTTTGGATAGAAGATATTAATCCAGTATTTTGGATTGTTGATAAGGCAGTTATGATTTTAGGCGGTTCCTATCTTCCCGTTGCTTTGTTCCCTGCCTTTATGTATAAAATCGCTTTGTATAGCCCATTTGGAGCGTCTCAATTTGTGTCTCATACGGTTTATGAAAATTGGCAGACAAATTGGTATAAATTAGTCGGGATTCAATTGTTTTGGATCGTTCTTTTGGGTCTAGTTCTTTATTTTATGTTTAAAAAAGCAAGAAAAAAAGTATCGGTAAATGGAGGATAATTTTATGATGAAAGAATTGCGATTTGCATTGTATTCAATAAAAAAGAATATTCAAAATAATGCAGAGCTTCGTACAAGCTTCATTATGAATATTTTAGGAATGGCTATTAATAATGTTGCCTTTATTGTCTTGTGGGCATTTTTTGTAAAATCAGTAGGTATTGTTGGTGGTTGGACTGTGGCTGATATAATTGGATTGCAAGGCTTTATTGCTCTGTGTTTTGGTGTTGTATTTTCTGCGGGGGCGGGAATAATAGAAATTGCTGAATATGTGGCTTCGGGAGCTTTTGACCGTTTTATGCTTTCACCAAAAAATTTGCTTGTTCGTGTCGCGACTTCTACTTTTAGAGTTTCAGGTTTAGGCGATGTAGCGTTTGGGATAGTGTGCCTGACTATTTATGCTCTTCTTATCCATGCTACCGCGTATCAAATTTTATTGATTGTCCTCCTCGCTTTTATTTCTATATTTGTATTTTTATCTGCTACAATCACAATTTATTCAGCGAGCTTTTATTTTACAGATTCTAGCTCAATTGTTGACAGTCTTTTTGAATTATTTTTTACGCCTTCATTATTTCATGGTGGCGCTTTTCAAGGAGCGATGAGATTTATTTTTACATTTGTTATCCCGTCGCTTTTAGTTGGGTCTTTGCCGGTTGAAATAGTGAGAGACATCTCAATAAACAAGCTTTTGCTTGTCGCGGTTCTTGGTCTATTTTGGTTTGTTATTTCAATTAAGATATTTAATAAAGCAATTAAAAAATACGAGAGTTCTAATTTTATGACTTTTGGGAATTAACCATCCGTTTTTTTTATTGGTTTTAAACAGAATACATAAAAAAAGAATTGGGGATTATATAGGGCAAATTAATTTCTCAATCTGCTGGAATATTTGGCTATTTCATTATTTTTAGAGATTCTTTTATCTCAGATTTTTTGCCTTTTAACTATTGACAAATGGGTTATAATATGCTATACTAGTAATGTTAGAATGAGATGGAAGATCTTTGGAAAACTCTGAAGACTTCACTCTAAATTAGATTAGTATTCAGCACTTTAAAAATATATAGGGACGGTATACTTCTTCCTTTGTCACTAGTGAGTAGCGCTTTGGATATTAAAATTTCTAGTATTCAGGGCGCTACTCATAGTGAGTGGCAGTTGCCGCAATCTTGCGGCGAACGATTAAGGAGGAGAAAATGATGAAATTTATAGTTCTTGGTTTTTATATTTTTTGTTGTGTGGTGTTTGGTCTCGCGCTGGGGCGTGCCATATTTGGCAACTTAGCGTGGGAGTGGAGGGAGATGTTGTTTGTTACAAAAAAATTTTTAATCTGGAAGATATGTAAAATTAGAGGAAAAGAATTTAGCATATCTAGAACGGAACAAAGACGGATCATCAGGTTTTTAGGACTTAAGGAGGAGGAATGACAAAGAAAATTTTTTTCGGATTCGCGCTGGCGGATAGCATGTTCGCCGGCGACTGTAACATCACCCGGACTTCACTTTCTGTTCAGGAAGTG
>CAZRVJ010000001.1:0-2471 GCA_964603535.1 uncultured Candidatus Saccharibacteria bacterium | reverse complement strand
CATGTTCGCCGGCGACTGTAACATCACCCGGACTTCACTTTCTGTTCAGGAAGTGAAGTCCATCATCGAGCAGGGCGTTGAGCCCTGTCTCAACCCAAGCCACTTGGCGTCTATTGACGCCATGAGGTCGAGATTCGGGATTGGCGTGCCAATCCCTGAAACTCCGCCCAAGGTGTTGCTTGGGTCTGGTGACTCGATCGTCGTGATGGGAGTCCGCGGTTTGCCGCGACTCACTGATCGACACGAGTATACCAACGAGGAGGTTGCCTCAGCGACCTTCTCATTCAGTCGGTACACCGTCCTTTAATCTTTGCCCCTACGGAATTCGTCAAAGACGAAATCTCCGTAGGGGCTTTTTATTTTTTATTAGTTTGATTTTTGGGAGTTATGGGATTGACTTTTATTTTAAAATCGTTTAATCTCATTTTAATGGAAAATGATACAAGAATTTATGAATTCGGTTTTCTTTTGA
The DNA here is from genome assembly GCA_964603535.1 of uncultured Candidatus Saccharibacteria bacterium. Lineage (GTDB taxonomy): Bacteria > Patescibacteriota > Minisyncoccia > UBA6257 > JAAZHW01 > DAONDV01. The sequence goes on along the minus strand of CAZRVJ010000001.1, from coordinate 1,999 downwards.
ACGGGCTTTTACCAGAAGCCGGTGTTTTGTCTTTATTAGAAAAGATTGAGAAAACTTTTGAATCTTTGGGTGGTAAGGTTAAAGAAAAATCAACACCTGAAAGAAAAGTTTTAGCTTATCCAATCAAGAAACAAAATGAAGCTTATTTCAATTATTTCTATATAGAATTAGAACCGGAAAAATTGGAAGATGTTAGAGAGAAATTCAAATATGACGCAGATATTTTAAGATATTTGTGTTTGATAATCTCAACTGATCCTGATAAGATGGAAAAGAAGGCAGCAAAAGAGCCGAGACCATCCAAAGAAAGAGTGAAAGCAACTCCAGTTGCTACCGAAGTAGAAGCTCCTTCTACTGAAGTAAACTTAGAAGAGTTGGATCACAAATTGGATGAAATTAAAGAGCTATCATAAATAATATGAATTTCAATAAAGTTTTTATTTTAGGCAATTTGACTCGCGACCCGGAATTGCGCACCACTCCAACAGGACAAAGCGTAGCGCAATTTAGCGTGGCCACCAATCGCATTTGGTTTGATAAAAATCGCCAAAAACAAACTGACGCGGAATTTCATAATATCGTAGCTTGGGGAAAATTGGCGGAAATTGCCGGACGCTATCTTTCTAGAGGTAAATTGGTTTTTGTAGAGGGCAGGATTAAAACTCGCACTTGGCAAGATCAAAGTGGCCAAAAAAGAAGCAGGACGGAGATTATCGCTGAAAGTTTCCAAATGGGTCCAAAAAGCGGATTTGGTGGACAAGGTGAAGGTACTGATATGCCTCATCCAAATGAAGCATCTGACGCGCCGTTGCCTTCCGAAGTGCCAATCATTGATAGTGAAGAGGAGATTAACCCGGAGGATTTGCCGTTTTAATTAAAAAAGTAATTTAAAGATAAGAATTTATGAATAAACAATGTTTTTTCTGTAGTCAAAATACAAAAATGATTGATTATAAAGACGCTGAGTTGCTTAAGCGGTTTTTAACGCCACAAGCTAAAATAGTTTCTTCTAAGAGAGCGGGGATTTGTCCGAAACACCAGAGAAGATTGTCTTTAGCCGTGAAGCGCGCTCGTTATATGTCTTTATTGCCATATACTCCACGATAATTTTTTTAAAAAGAAAATCCGCCCGCTGATTAGTGGGCGGATTTTTTAATAATTAGAATCTATAGTCTTAGTCGGGTTATTTTTTGTCCTTTTTAACTCATCAGACGGCGGATTGAAAAAAAAGAGAGAAAGGCGTAAAATAACAATAATAAATATTGAATTTAGTGTTTTAAACTATGTCTAACAAATTTACTATTAAGGCTCAAGAGGCTTTGCAAAATGCGCAAGATTTGGCAGCCTCCAGAAACCAAGGAGAATTGAAACCGATTCATCTTCTTTTTGCGTTGTCTTCTCAGGAGGGAGGGGTGGTATTCAATATGTTGAATAGAATTGGAGTTAATGTTTCCGGTTTTCTTTCTTTTTTGGAAATGGAGATTGATCGTTTGCCAAAGTTATTTGTAGTTAACGCCAATTTAGGTCAATTATATCTTTCTCCCGAATTGGTTAAAATTTTAGACCGAGCTGCTAAAGAGTCGGCTAGTTTTAAAGATGAATTTATTTCTTGTGAACATTTATTCTTGGCAATTTTGGAAACTGCTAGCGATTTAAAATTAATTTTTGAAAAGTTTAATATTAAACGCGAAGCAATTTTAAAAGTACTTAAAGAATTTCGTGGTTCTCAAAGAGTAACAGATGAAATGCCGGAAAATAAATTTCAAGTTTTAGAAAAATATTCTATTAATCTCACGCAAAAAGCGCGTGAAAAAAAATTAGATCCGGTTATTGGTCGCGAAGACGAATTGCATCGCATTATTCAAATTATTTCTCGTCGCACCAAAAATAATCCTATTTTAATCGGTGAGCCCGGCGTGGGTAAAACCGCCATTGTAGAAGGTTTGGCGCAGAAAATAATTTCCGGAGATATTCCGGAGAGTTTAAAAGGAAAAGAAAT